>JAAZPS010000252.1 GCA_012797095.1 Bacillota bacterium
TCTTCTTCGCCGACAGCATGTTCACCTCGCTGCGGGAGCAGCACTACAGCCGGCTGGGCGAGCAGGATGCCATCATCTTCAATTGCGGCGGAGCGCCGCTGGAGAAGCTTGTCACTGGTGGCATCTTCACTGAATACGGTGTAGCCGAGATCCTGGGCTGCGTCCTCCCTGACGGAGAGAGCGAAAATAACAGCTTTTCCATCGCCCGCTTTGACGATACCGCGCTAGCCCTGACCCGCAAGGAGACGCTCGCGGGCCGCTTGCCCGAAAAGGCGGGCGAGATCGCCCTGGAGCGCAGCACCCTGGCCAGACTGCGCTCGGAAGCCGCAGTCGGCGACAGGATCACCCTGACCCTGCTCATCCCCGACGGCAGTATCTTCCTTGATACACCGGTAGAAAAAAGCTACACCCTCGTGGGCATCCTCACCGACAAACTTATCTACCTGGAGCAGTGGCGCCATATGAGCGAGGCACCCTCGTACACCATGGGCAGTTTCGGGCATCCCGATTATCCCGCCGGGGTGCTGGCGGCTGACGAGCAGATCGAGCCGGGCGGCCGGGCCCTGGTAAACTGCTACGGGCTTTGCGCCGGAGGGGCCACCACTTCCTTTGAGCAGCTCCATGAATTTTTACTGGATCAGGGAGAACCGGCAGACAGAGACTGGTGGCTCAAACTGGAACAGACGAGCTACCGGCCCTTTGCGGGTTACTTCGGCGGCAGCGACGGCGGCATCGCCGCCACCTCCATCTTTTTTACCATCATTGCCCTGGTGCTGCTCTGCGCTGCCTGCATGGGCGTTATCAGCGCCTTCTCGGCTGACCTGGAATCCCGCAAGCGGCAGATCGGCCTTTTCCGCGCCCTGGGAGCAACGCAAAAGCAGATCCGCGCCATCTACGGCCGCGAGGCCACCCTGCTCGCCCTCTGCGCCATCCCGGCCGGGCTGGCCCTGGCCGCAATGACCATCCGGGGGATTGTCCCGGCGCTGGGTGAGAGCTACACCTTTCGCCCCAATGCCCTGGTCATCGCTGCCGTAGCCGCAGCCGGCCTGCTCTGTGTGAGAGCGGCGGCGGCAATCCCGCTGCGCAAGGCCGCCAGGATCTCACCCATGCAGGCCATCCGGGATGTGGAGATCACTCGCCGGCTGAGGCGCAGCCGGATCCAAAGCATCTCTGTATTCAATGTTCCCCGCCACATCGCCCGGCGCAGCCTGACCCTCTACCGGAACCGGCAGCTGGGGATCACCGTCATGCTGGCCTCGAGCATTATCCTCTTCTCGGTGGCGGCCTTCGGGGCAAGACCGCTTCTGGAGGCCGCCCTTCACACCGACTATGTCAGCGATTATGTGATCCAGCCGCGCGGGGGGCCCATGCTCGACTGGCTCATGGAGTCCGGGATTCACCGGCCGGGCATCACCGAGCAGGATCGGGCCGATGCCGCTGCCCTGGCCGGCGTGGAGCGGGTGACCGGTGCCAGGTCCCTGGGTATAAAAATACTTCCCCGGGCCATTACATCCTACATGATAGATAGCCGCTACGGCCGTTTTGACTACCTCTCCCCCGGCCGGCTCACCCCCGATGGCCAGGATGATACCACGGCCGGCAGCTGGCTGGCCCTGCAGCACCGGGACTACCTGGCCAGCAAGGGCAAATACGGCTACAGCCGGGATTATCTTTCCATACATTGCCATAGCATTGATGCAGAGATTATGGAGAAGCTGGGCCCCTTTGTTTCCGCCGGAAAGATCAATATCGACAAATTGAACAGCGGCGAAGAAATTCTTGTTGTTGCGCCGGCAAAATACGGGCTGGTCCAGGATAGATGGACCGACGGTAATGGGCCTGCGGTTCTCTGGAGTGTTGATTACGCGCTTGACCCCAAAACAACCTACAGCACGATCCATGAAAACGATATGTTCCGGGCCGGCGACAGCCTTGATCTGAGCCTGCTTTACAGCAACGACCCCCCGGGTCCCGGGGGGCTGCAGGAATACAGCGACGACGGCAGCCGCATCCTTCCCGATAATGTGGTGCGGATTGACCGGGAGGTGACCATCGGGGCGCTTCTGGAGGTGCAAGGAGGCAGGGAGCAGCTGTATAATCAGATTTCTTTCTACTGCGAAGCAGGAGATATCCTGACCACCAATGCAGGGTTGAGCGCGCTCGGTTTTGAGGCCCCCTACCGCTCCCTTGGCATCATCCTTTCCGAAAGCCCCGATGCAGCCCTCGAGGAATACCTGGAAACAAACCTGGAGCTTATCGCCGCCAGGAACGCCGAAGTGGAGGTGTGGTCCCATGTGGCCATGGCCCGGGAAAGCAGAAGGATCGCCTCCGGCCTGCTCATCACCGCCGGGGCCATTCTGCTGCTTCTTTTCGCCGGCTGCGCCGGCATGATCAACAACGCCCTTTCGGCGCGCATCCGTTCCGGCAGGCGCGAGATCGGCACGCTGCGGGCAGTGGGCGCCTCGGGAAAGGTTATTGCCCGCTCCTACCTGTGGCAGCTCCTCTCCACCTTTGCCTGGGGCGCCGCTGCCGGCTACGCCGGGGGATTGGCCCTGTGCGGCTATCTCCTATGGAAAGAGATCGTCCGACGAGACCTTTTCTCACTGCAACTCTGGCCGCCCCTTCTCTTCGTGGCGCTGCTCTTCGGGATCTGCCTGCTGAACATCAACTCAAAGGTGGGCGCCGTCTGCAAGGAGAGCATTACCGAAAACATCCGCGAGCTGTGAGTCAAAGGAACGGTTTTGACTTACAGGGATCCCCTAGTCGCCTTTCATTCTTTTGCTGAAGGCGAATGTGGCCAGAACGATGGTCACGGCGGCATAGCCAACGACCCACCAGAGGTGAGGCATGATCCCTCCGTATCTCCCCGCCAAGGCGGCTTTACCCGCCTCAACGGCATGCACAAAAGGTAATGCGCAGGCCATTTTTTTAAATCCAGGGCCCACCAAATCCAGGTCAAACCATGTGCCGGAAAGCCAGCC
Organism: Bacillota bacterium; assembly: GCA_012797095.1. Taxonomy (GTDB): domain Bacteria; phylum Bacillota; class Dethiobacteria; order DTU022; family DTU022; genus JAAZPQ01. The sequence continues at coordinate 2,982 of JAAZPS010000252.1, forward strand.
GGCCAGATTGCTGAGCAGGGCGCCGCAAATACCGCCCACCTGTTTGTCCGTCAGCAGGCTGCCCGCCAGAAGCCCGACAGCAATAAAAAACAGAGCAGCGGGAAGAAGGACTGCAAATACCACCAGCACATGAGTACTGATTCGCAGCCCCAAAAAGAAAGCGGTAATAAAACAGATTGCACTTTGCAGAATTGCCAGGGGCAGCAGCGGCAGCGTGTAACCGAGAACAAAATTTACTCCGGTAAGCGGAGAGGCGAATAATCTCATCAAAAACGACTCCCCCCGGTCCTTGGCAATGAGCATGCCGGATGATAGGGAGATAAAGGAGAAGCCGAAAACGGCGATACCCGGGATGAGGTTCGTAATTTCAAATAAACTGACGGGAATATTGGATTGAATAAGAGATAACAAAAGCAGCAAGGCCAAGGGAAATCCCAGGCCAAAAGCCAGGTTCAAGGGATCTCTCAAGATCTCTTTGGTATTTCGCGAGGCAAAGGCCAGGGTCTTCATCCCTGATGGCCTCCTTTTGCAGCAAGGGCAATAAAGGCCTCTTCAAGATTTGGTGTGCCTGTACAGTCCATGAGTTCGCCCACGGTCCCCAGGGCTTTAAGTTTGCCTTCCGCCATGATGCCAATTCTGTCGGAAAGGGCCGCTGCCTCCTCGAGATAATGAGTGGTCAGGATAATCGTGATCTTCCCTTTTATGTTCTGGATTAAACCCCAGAGAGCCCGCCGGGCGATCACATCAAAACCCAGCGTGGGCTCATCCAAATAAAGAACCTGCGGCCGGGAGATAAAGGCCATGGCTATGCTCAGTCTTCTCTGCCAACCGCCGGAAAGGATTTTTGCTCTTTTTTTTACCACTTCACGGAGATCAAAGATTTCAATCATCTCTCGGGTCCGCTCCACCGCTGCTTTTCTGCTTTCTCCATGCAGCTCCGCTATCAGCTGCAGATTCTCTTCTACGGTCAGATTCGGGGCTACGGCCGTCTCCTGCGGAGAAATGCTGATCTTTTTTTTGACAGCCAGGGGGCTTTTAACCACACTGTGGCCCAGAATGAATGCATCACCACCCGATGGAGGGCATAAGCAGGAAAGCATTTTAATTGCAGTTGTCTTTCCTGCCCCATTTTCGCCGAGCAGCGAAAACAGCTCCCCTTGTTTGATGGAGAGGTTGATTTTGTTTACAGCTATTTTTTCCCTGTACCGCTTTTCCAGATCCAAGGTTTTTATGGCGATCAATGCTCCTCCTCCCCAAGAATTCTCTTGAGTTCACCGGCAAACCGGGACAGATCGCGGTCGCTCTCCCATTCATCCGGCTTATGCTTTCCGCTGAAAATAGCGTCGGCCATTCTATTGAAGAAGTCCATCCTGTGAATGGCAATTCCCCTCTCCACGTCTGCCAGCAAAAGCAAGGTGTCGCCCGGCTTTATGCCAAGCAGGGCCCGCGCTTCCTTCGGAATCACGATCTGCCCCTTGCCGCCCACCTTGACCGAGCCCATATATCTGCCCTGGTCCGTCTCTTCAGCCGCCCTCTTCTCCTTTTTTCGCATCCAGCAAAGCTCCTTTCCTTCAGCCTCGGAGTTATACATGTATTACTTGTATAACTTGTTGTACCTATTATACCAAATGGGGGATTTCAGGGCCAGAAACATATCCAACCGCCCAAGCAAACATCCAATAAATATGGGAGTCAGGAGAACATTGGTCTTAACTCGCTTCCAGAAGAGCGGGAACCTTTGCTACGCTAGGGGTTGACACGGGAAATGCCCGGCACGATAGCACATAAGCCAGGGTAGCAGGATTGTGAGAAGGGGCAGTTGACGGGGGACAAAGAGGAACTTTACCGTTATCCTACGAGTCAAAGTCGCCTGACTCATATTCTACATCTACCCGGCTAATTATGGGGTGCTGTTTGCTCCATACTTCAAATCATGGAGGAAGGGGCTCCAAATTGCTTATACTTGACATTTGTAGATACGGAATATACATTTGAATCACGAGGTGATACTATGTATACCACCATCCAAAAATGGGGCAACAGCCAGGCGGTCAGAATACCCAAAGCACTTTTGGAAAAAGCAAATCTCGCCAACAATGATCAGGTAAAAATTAAGGTTCTTGACGGGAATATCATCATAACACCGGTAAAAAAACACAGAACGCTAAAAGAGCGCATCGCTGAATATGATGGAAATTACAATTGCCGGGAGTTGGATACGGGGAATCCCAGGGGCAACGAGGCGCGGTAGCGCCCTACATGCCGGAACAGGGCGACAAATGGGCTTCCTTTTTCAAGAATGGGGGCAAAAGGTAAATCGCCAAACCGTTCAGGGTTCACCTTTCAAAAGATGGTTCTACCGCAACATTCAATCGCCCGGCGGCTTCAGCCAGGGCCCTATCCAATGTCCACAGGGTTGAATTCTGTTCCAGCGCCAGGCCAAGATAGGCGCTGTCGTATACAGCAACACCCAGTTGAAAAGATAGCTCCAGGCAAACTGAGAGCTCTACCGGCCAAACCGTAAAGTAAAATTCAAACAGGGATTCCAGCATTTCTGTTGCCACTGCATGAGTGATCCTTTCACGTCGAACCGCCACCCACAGGGTGTTGGCCACCTCATACCAGTAATTCGGCGGCACCAGAAGCCCCGTTTCCGGGGAATCAACCAGTTTATCCCTTAGCGTAAGAGAGGGCGAAGCCTTTTCACCTGGAAGAACCCATGACAGAGCGATCGAGGCATCGATAACCACGCTCAAAATCTTCTTCCCTCTTCCTTCATCTGCAGAATTTCCTCCAAGGTTACTTCTGTCTTTACCGAAGCGCGGAGCCGGTCCATCCTGGAGGCAGCGGCTTTGCGATCGGGGTTATGAAGGGCGATTGTTGCCGCATCAACCATGAATCCCGATAAAGATTTACCCCGAAGGCTTGCCGCCGCTTTTATGGAGCGGTGCATTTCCTCGCTAACATAGACGCTAATTTTTTTAGCCATAATCTGATCACCCCACATCAGTATAACTATTAAGAGTTAAAGCGTCAACAATGTGTCCCCAGTTGCAGCGTGTAAGTCTAGGCAAGCCGAACGCTTTTATAACGGTTACCCTTATTCCTCGGTTCTTCGCTCTATTAGCGGACGGGCAGGCTGCCGGGGATAGAAACAGGCTTCCCCCCAACTGTTCCGAAAAAAGCTGCACCATCTTCTGATAAACCGTGCCGGGTCTGAAGGTTACATTGAGCGTGATCAATGATGCGGTGCTGGTGGGGATGCGCACCGCGTCAGCCATAAAACCGATATGCCTGATTTCGGGAAGAATCTCTTCCAGGGCGATGGCGGCCCCTGTTGTAGTTAGAATAATATTATTGAATACCTGGCGGTTTTTTCGCAGGTCCGAGACTCCAGCCTGCGGCACCGCGTCAAGTAGTATATTTTGATTGCCCGTCGTCGCATGGATGGTGGACATGGAAGCAGTAATAATACCGGCGGTTTCACCGTTTCCAACAAACGGTTTGACCGCATGCGCCAGCCCCGTGGTCGTACAGCTCGCCGCAGAGATAAGGTTTACTCCGTGCGACATGCCCAGCTCTGAGTCAAGGGGAAGGTGACTCTGACTCGCTGGAGAAAAAAAGAGGGACAAACGAGACCATCCCTATTGTCCCTGCATGCTTGAATTATGGCACATATTCAACATATGGAGAATTGCCTCAGCCTTCTCACTGATAATATAACTTTTATCTCCATCCGATCCTTTCGTGTCAATACATCTATAGAACGTTATTTGAGGAACCTATCTTCAATGGCTTTGGCAAAAGCAACAATATCCGGTATGTTTCTATGCACAATAGCATAAACAATCTCCGGATTGATTCTAATATAGGGCTTCCTGAACAACCCAAAAGGCCCGGAATATAAGGCTTTTTGGCCCGTTCCATGATATAATAGTGCAAGGGAATATCTAGTTGCCCCTCCAAAACCTTGCACTTGAGGTGAACTAATTGTATCGCAAAAAAGACA
>JAAZPS010000002.1 GCA_012797095.1 Bacillota bacterium
ATGGATCAGGGGCAGCGGCGGATCAGCGTCCAGTACAGCAAGCGCATCGTCGGGCGAAAGATGTACGGGGGGCAGGCGACCCATATCCCCTTGAAGGTGAATATGGCCGGGGTGATCCCGGTGATCTTTGCCTCGGTGCTGCTGGCATTTCCCCAGAGCATCGCTCAGTTTATCAAGCATCCCTGGGCCGAGGCCATCGCCAACAGCCTGCGCTGGGGCCGGCCGCTCTTTACCGTGCTCTATGTTCTGTTGATCGTTGGGTTCAGCTTCTTTTATACCGCGGTGCAATTTGATCCGTTTCAGGTAGCCGGAAATATCCGCAAATACGGCGGCTTCATTCCCGGATTGCGGCCCGGTCGGCCCACGGCGGAATATCTCGGCAAGATCACCTCCCGTCTGACCACGGTAGGAGCATTTTCACTGGCTTTTATCGCTGTATTTCCAATTATTCTGCAGGGGGCCACGGGAGTGCAGCTGACCTTCACCGGGACGGGATTGATCATTGTCGTCGGCGTTGTTCTGGAGACGATGAAGCAGATCGAGAGCCATATGCTGATGCGCAGCTATCGCGGGTTCATGAAATAGGTGGTCTGATCAATGATTACAATTAAATCGAAGCGTGAGATATCGCTGATGCGCGATTCCGGCAAGGTAGCGGCAGCGGTCCTGGAGGCGCTGAAAAGAGCGGTTGAACCGGGAATAACCACGGCCGAGCTGGACAAGATGGCGGAAAAATTGATCCGCAGGGCCGGTGGAGAACCCGCCTTCCTGGGATATCAAGGGTTCCCCGCCTCCATCTGCACCTCGATCAACAGCGAGGTGGTCCACGGGATTCCAGGGTTGCGCCGCCTTGAAGAGGGGGATATAATCAGCATTGATCTGGGGGTCGTCCTGAAAGGTTACTACAGCGATACCGCGATCACGGTTGCGGTGGGCCGGATCAGTCCCGCGGCCGAGCGTTTGCTCGACGTGACCAGTAAATCTCTGGAGAAGGGGATCGCCGCAATGCGCGCCGGGGGGCATCTCTCCGATATCTCGCATGCTGTTCAGAAATATGTTGAGGCCAACGGATATTCCGTGGTCTACAGCTATGCCGGTCACGGCATCGGCACGGCGATGCACGAGGAGCCGCAGGTTCCCAACCTGGGGCCCCCGGGGCACGGGCCGAAGCTGCAGCGGGGGATGGCCCTGGCGATCGAGCCGATGGTCAATCTCGGCTCTGCCGAAGTGGTGGTTGAAGATGACGGGTGGACCGTGCGGACAGAAGACGGAAGCCTTTCCGCTCACTTCGAGCACAGCGTTGCCCTGGGCAAAGACGGTCCGATCATCCTGACCGCTCCTTGACTGGAGAAAGGAGAAGCAAAGCGATGGAAGTGCTGAGGCCGGGTCAGCTGGTTCGTTCCAGAGCGGGCCGGGATCGGGGGAGCCATTACCTGGTAATCAAGGTGCTCGGTCCGCGGGAGGTGCTTCTTTCCGACGGGCGGAGGCGCCCGCTGGGGAAGCCGAAAAAGAAAAACGTGACCCACCTGCAGCCCTATTTGCGCTGCGCGGAGATTGAAGAGCTGATCGACAGTCAAAAATTAACGGACAGCCAGGTGATAAAAATTCTTTGTGAGCTGGCGCCGCAGGAAGAGGAGGTTTGAGCAGCCGGTGACCAAGAAAAAAGATGTTGTCGAGGTAGAGGGAACTGTGGTGGAACCTCTTCCCAATGCCATGTTCCGGGTGGAACTGAAAAATGGTCTCAAGGTGCTGGCTCATGTTTCAGGTAAGATCCGCATGAATTTTATCCGAATTCTCCCCGGAGATCGGGTGCTGGTTGAACTGTCG
>JAAZPS010000253.1 GCA_012797095.1 Bacillota bacterium
AATATATCAGAAAATTTATATGTAATGATCAAGGCAAACCTGCCGCGCTTGTGAATAGATATAGAAGAAAGGAGGGGACGCGGTGAGAATATCACTGTTTATTGATGGGGGCAATTTCTTTTATATGCAAAAAAAAGATCTGGGCTGGTGGATCGATCCCCGCAGGCTGCTCGAATATATCAGGGGTAAAGGTGAACTTATTGATGCGAATTATTATGTCGGCAAAGATGCTTATCCCGAGTCCAGACAGGACAAATATCTGAAAGCGCTCACCCATATGGGTTACTCCCTGATCACCAAGGATCTGAAGAATGTGCTGCAGGACGACGGCACGTACAGACAGAAGGCCAATCTGGATATCGAGATTGTTCTCGATATGTTCAACACCATCGAGCATTATGATATGGCGGTGCTGGTCAGCGGTGACGGCGATTTCGAACGTCCGATGAAGCTGCTGAAGGCCCGGGGAAAGAGATATCTGGTCATCGCCACGCGGATGTTTGTCGCCCGCGAGCTGAGGGAGGCCGTGGGGATGCATTACGAGGATTTTCAGGATATCAGGGGGCTGGTGGCAAAGGAACATTAGCCCGCTCGGGGGATCTGTTTTCAGATGGGGCGAAGTTATCCTTTTAACTCAAAAAGGCGTTCCAGGCACCGCTGCTGAACGCCTTTTACGTTTACAGATAAAATGGCAGGGGAGACAGGACTCGAACCCGCAGCCCCTGGTTTTGGAGACCAGTGCTCTACCGCTTGAGCTACTCCCCTGCTACGCTAATTTTAAGCTAGCCCCCCGTTTTTGTCAAACCGTTTGTCCTCGCTGCTGGGCGCTCAAAAGAGAAGCTGCAGCGCCTCCTGATCGGCTCCTCGCCGTGGGCTGATTTCTCTTCTCTGTTGCGCCAAAGGCGCGGTTATTATAAAATAAAACTTAATCACTTCTTCTACATAAAGCGGGGAGGCAGGAGAGCGTGGCGCAATCGGGTATCGGTATTTTCGGTTTCGGGGCCATGGGCACGGCGCTGGCCCGGGGGATCGCCGCTTCCGGGAGAAGCACCCCGGCGGAGATCCGGATCTATGATCTGAGGAAGCGCAGTGCCGAGGCCGCTGCCAGAAAATTCGGGCTGCGGGCGGCGTCAGAGCCGGCGGAGCTCTTCGAGCACTGCCGTTATCTCTTTGTCGCGGTGAAGCCGCAGGATGCTGCGGCGGCGGTCGATTCATGGAAAGATCTTTTTCAGCCCGAACGGCATCTGCTCATCTCCCTGGCTGCCGGAGTGACCATCGGATTTTACGAGAAACGGCTGCCCCCGGGCAGCAAGGTGATCCGGCTGATGCCGAATACGCCCTGCCTGATCGGGGAGGGTGCCGTGGCCATGAGCTCCGGTAGCGCCGTCAGCCCGGAGGAGGCGGCCGCCGTGGAGCGGCTGCTGAGCGGTCTCGGGCTGACCCTGACCGTCCCTGAAAGGCTGATGGATGCGGTGACCGGTTTGAGCGGCAGCGGCCCGGCCTATCTCTATCTCTTTGCCGAGGCGCTGATCGATGCGGGCGTGAATGCGGGGCTGAACCGCGAGATCGCAGCGGCCCTTTCCATCCAGACCCTTCTGGGGGCGTCGCGTATGCTCCGCGAGAGCGGCCGCTCTCCGGCGGAGCTGCGCCATGAGGTGACCTCTCCGGCGGGAACGACCGCAGCGGCCCTGGAGGTGCTCGAGAAGGGCTCCTTCAGGGGCAACCTGATCACGGCGGTGGCGGCGGCGGCGAAGAGGGCGGGAGAGCTGAACCATGAGTAAAGGAGCCCGCGATTTTGCCGCGGCGGAGCGGATCGTGGTCAAGGTCGGCACCAGGCTGCTGACCCATGCGAGCGGTCAGCTTAACCTGAGCTTCATCGACCGGCTGGTGCGCGAGCTGGCCGATCTGAAAAACCAGGGGAAACAGATTGTGCTGGTCTCTTCGGGCGCCATCGGGGCGGGGATGGGGCGGTTGGGGTTGAAGCAGCGCCCGGTCGCTATCCCCGAGCTGCAGGCGGCGGCTGCGGTGGGCCAGGGCGTGCTGATACAGCTTTATGAAAAATTTTTTCTGGAGTACGGCCAGGTGGTCGCACAGATCTTGTTGACCCGGGCCGATTTTGCCGGACGCGGCCGCTATCTCAATGCCAGCAATACCGTTTTGACCCTGCTGCGCTGGGGCGTTGTTCCGGTGATCAACGAGAATGATACGGTCTCGGTGCAGGAGATCAAGCTGGGAGATAATGATCGTCTTTCCGCCCTGGTAGCCGGGCTCTGCGACGCTGATCTGCTGGTGATCCTGACGACGGCGGGAGGGCTCTACGAGGCCGATCCGGAGCTTTCTCCGGGGGTGCGGCTGATCCCGGAGGTCTCCGCGATCACCCCGGAGATAAAGGCCTGCGCGGCCGGCCCCGGGGACCGCCTGGCCACCGGCGGGATGATCACCAAGCTGCAGGCGGCGGAGATGGCGACCAATTCAGGGGTGGGGATGATCATCGCCGGGGGGAAGGAGCCCGGCACGCTGCAGCGGATCCTGAACGGCGAGGCGGTGGGAACCTATTTTCATCCCCAGCAGAATTACCTGAACCGGCGCAAGCGCTGGATCGCCTATGGACGGGTGGTCAAGGGCAGTGTGATCGTGGACGATGGGGCCAAGGAGGCCCTCTGCCGGGCGGGAAAGAGCCTGCTGCCGGTGGGGGTGCTCGGGGTGAGCGGTTCTTTCAAGAAGGGGGCTCTCATCGCGGTCTGCGATCGGGAGGGTCGAGAGATCGGCCGGGGCTTGAGCGGCTTCTCCTCCGATGAGCTGCTCCGGATCAAGAAGCACAGCAGCAGCGATATTGTCCGCCTCATCGGCAGAGAGACCGGTGACGAAGTGATCCACCGGGATAATCTGGTGGTGTACAACTGCACCGGGGAATAGAGCAGACCTGGAATATCCCTGAACTAACTGGAGAAAGAGGAGGAAATGATGATGCATCCCGAAGTAGTTGCCAAGGCTGAAGATGCGCGCGCCGCTGCGGCGGTGCTGGCGGCGCTTTCTACCGAAGCGAAAAACAGGGCCCTGAGGCTCATCGCCGCAGCTTTGCAGGAGCAGAGCGGTAAAATTATCGAGGCCAATGCCCGGGACCTGGAAGAATATCGCAAGAGTGACGGCTACAGCAAGGCGCTGGACGACCGGCTGATGCTGAACGAGGAGCGGATCGCCGGCGCTGCCGAAGGGCTGCTCGAGATCGCCGCCCTGGATGATCCTGTCGGCGAGGTTACCGGAGCGACGCTCCGGCCGAGCGGGCTGCAGGTCGGCCAGGTGCGCACCCCCATGGGAGTGGTGGGGATCATCTACGAAGCACGCCCCAATGTGACGGTCGATGCCGCCGGGCTGACCCTGAAATCGGGCAATGCGGTGATCCTGCGCGGCGGTTCCGAGGCCCTTCAATCGAATATCTGTCTGGTCGGGATAATCCAGGAGCAGCTGCGCGAGGCCGGTCTGCCGGCGGCGGCGGTTCAGCTGATCGAGGATACCGATCGCGCTGCGGCCCGCACCCTGATGCGCCTGAACGGCCTGGTCGATCTGCTGATCCCCAGGGGCGGTCCGGCGCTGATCAAGACGGTGCTGGAGAATGCCACCATCCCGGTGATTCAGACCGGGGCGGGCAACTGCCACCTCTATATCGACGAGGGTGCCTCCAGGGAGATGGCCGTGGAGATCGCCTTCAATGCCAAGGTGCAGCGCCCGGGGGTCTGCAATGCCATCGAGACGCTGCTGGTGCATGAGGCCGCGGCGGCGGAGATCCTGCCGGCGGTGCTGGAAAGGTTGGCGCAGGCCGGGGTGGAGCTGCGCGGCTGTGCGCGCACCCGCCCGTACCACGGGGCGGTGAAGGAGGCGGTGGAGGAGGATTGGGGGAACGAGTACCTTGACCTGATCCTGGCGGTGAGGGTGGTCGACTCCTTCGATGAGGCCGTCGCCCATATCAACCGTTACGGAACGATGCACTCGGAAGCGATTGTCACCGCCGATTATGCGCGGGCCCGCCTTTTCCTCAGCCGGGTCGATGCGGCGGCGGTCTATGTGAACGCCTCGACCCGCTTTACCGACGGCGCCGAATTCGGCCT
>JAAZPS010000254.1 GCA_012797095.1 Bacillota bacterium
CACCTTTCAGGTGATCGGCATCGACAACCTATCCAACGGCAAACCGGTCTTCATCAATTTCACGGAAACATTGATCAAAGAGGAGGTAGCCACCCTGATCCCCCATGATCTGCTGGTGGTGGAGCTGCTGGAGGATGTCACCCCTTGCAAAAAAGTACTGGAAAAATGCAAAGTGCTGAAAGAAAGGGGTTACCGCATCGCCCTGGATGATTTCCGGTATTTGCCGGGATACGGGCCACTACTTGAACTGGCCGATATCGTCAAGATAGATTTCTTCCGCAGCGATCGCGATGAGATAGAAGAGATTCTCGGCCGAATGAAAGGCTCTCCAGTGGAATGCCTAGCCGAGAAGGTGGAAACCAGGGATGATTTTGAATATGCGAAAGGATTGGGTTTCAAGTATTTTCAAGGTTATTTTTTCAGCAAACCAGAGGTGCTCAGCTCAAAAAAGGTCGTACCCATAAGGGCCAACCATATGCAGCTGATCGATCTGGTCAGCGCCAAAGAAGAGCTGGATTTTGAAAAGATCGATCAGGTCATCGCCCAGGACCTTTCGCTGACCTACAATCTGTTGAAGCTGGTCAATTCCGTGGCCTTCGGACCGAGGTACCGGATCGAGAAAACAAAACGGGCCCTGGTATTTCTGGGGGAAAAAGGAATCAAGAAGTGGATCTATCTGATGGTCTTGACAGAATTAGGGCAGGATCGACCCGATGAGCTCACCAGATTATCACTGATCCGGGCAAAGTTTCTGGAATTGCTCGCAACCGGGACTGCCCTGGCAAGTCAATCGGAGGATCTATTCTTGATCGGCCTGTTCTCCCTTCTGGACGTTATTCTCAATAGAGATCTAGGCGGTATTCTCTCCGAGATAAAAGCTTCGGAAATAGTTAGGGAGGCGTTGATGAACGGGGGCGGAAAGCCGGGTCAGTTCTATCAGATGGCCCTGGCCTACGAAAAGGGAGAGTGGGAAAGATCCCTTTCACTGGCACGGAATCTGAGCATCGGCAGCCAGCTCCTTGTCTCTTCCTACGCCGGTGCCCTGCGATGGTACACCATGCTGACAATGCCCCAGCAGCTGGCCAACTGACCCCCCGCCTCCAACACACAAGCCGCGGGGACAGCAGTATGTCACGGGGACGGTTCCTTTGATTTACGCCTCAGCCGGCAAACCCTTTCCCTCCCTGGGGCAAGGGTTTCTTTCGCCGGATCGCGAATTGTTTCTTCTGCCGTTCATCTTTCGATCGAGTCGGGAAGATACTAGTTGCTGCAATCGCTGAAAGGAGACTGTCTGTTGTCGCATACCGCTAATGAATTGATTGTCAAACGGCTCGCCGGAGAGTTCGGGATCGGGGAGCTCCAGGCCCGCAGCGCCGCCGCCCTTCTGGACGAAGGGAATACCATTCCCTTCATCGCCCGCTACCGCAAGGAGGCCACGGGCGAACTGGATGAGGAGCTGCTGCGCCGCCTGGAGGAGCGACTCCGCTACCTCAGGAATGTGGAAGAGCGCCGCGGGGAGGTCTCCCGGCTGATTGCGGCTCAGGATCGGCTGACCCCGGAGATCGAACAGGCGCTGGCTGCTGCGGAGCGGCTGCAGGAGATCGAGGATCTCTACCGGCCCTTCCGGCCGAAGCGGCGTACCCGGGCCTCCAGCGCTCGCGAAAGGGGGCTCGCTCCTCTGGCCGAACAGATCCTGGAGCAGGCGTCGGGCGAGCTTGCCGGGTTGC
>JAAZPS010000255.1 GCA_012797095.1 Bacillota bacterium
CAAAGGTTAGATCCTTTCATCGCTTGAAAACTGCACCGGTAAAACGGGGCAAGACCTGTATAGAAAGAGCATCCGGTAAAGGTTTGCTCCTGTCAGCATTCGCTGTAGCCACAAGCTTCACACTTGGCGCAACCTTCAACCCTGATCACCGCACCGCTGCCGCAATCGGGACATATTTCCCGCGAGCCGGGACTGCTGCCATTCTCTCCGGCTTTCACCTCGGCCAGCTGGGCCAGGGCCCGCCCGATGGCATCGGGGACGCTCATGATCCGATTCGGTCCGAAACCGACGGAGCGGTAGCCGCCGATCCCCTCGAGCTGGGCAACAATCTCCTGCACCCCCACACCGCAGCGCAGCGCCAGCGAGATCAGCCGGGCAATCCCCTCGGTAAAGGCGACCACATCGCTTCCGGCCTTGCCGATCTGGGCAAACAGTTCGAATGGTTTTCCCTCCGCCGTATTGACCGTCACAAACAGGTTGCCCAGCGGGGTCTTGATCCGGGTGGTATGGCCGATCAGGGTGGCCGGCCGGCTGCTCGGCCGGAGACTTACTTCCTCGTCGACACCCACATTGAGTACTTGCTTCTCCCGGGAGCCGTCCCGGTAGATGGTGATCCCCTTGCAGCCCATCTTCCAGGCCAGGATATAGGCGTCGCTGACCTCCTCAACGGTTGCTTCCCGCTTGAGATTGATCGTCTTGCTGACCGCGTTGTCCGTGTACTTCTGAAAGATCGCCTGGTGGCGGATATGCCAGCCCGGATCGATCTCCATGGCGGTCTTGAACAGTTTCCTGATATCATCGGGCACCGCAGCTTCGTCCTTCGGAAGCTGCCCGCTGCGGGCGATCTTCTCGATGAGCTCTTCGGAATAAAAACCGTCGCGCCGGGCAAATTCCAGGAAAAGGGGGTTCACCTCGGGCAGATCGACCCCGCCGAGGACATCCTTGCGCAGAAAGGCGATGCTGAAATAGGGTTCAATGCCGCTGCTGGCGCCGGCCAGGATCGAGATCGTCCCCGTCGGGGCGATGGTGGTGCGGGTGGCATTGCGCACCCGATCCCCGGGCTTGCCGGTATCGTAGACGCTGCCTTCAAAATTGGGGAAAACCCCCCGCTCTTCCGCCAGCTCCACCGAGCAGCACTTCGCTTCCACGTTGATCAGGCTCATCACTTTCTCCGCCGTCTCCAGCGCTGCTTCGCTGTCATAGGGGATCCCCAGACGGACCAGCAGATCGTGCCAGCCCATCACCCCCAGGCCGATCTTCCGGTTGCCCTCCTTGTGCATCCGCGCAATCTCCCCGATAACGTAGCTGCTGCTATCGATGACATTGTCAAGGAAACGGACCGCAAGCCGGGTCACCCGGCGCAGTTTATCCCAATCCACCGCACTCTCCCCGGCGACAAATCTGCCCAGATTGAGCGAAGCCAGGCAGCAGGCCTCGTACGGCAGCAGCGGCTGCTCCCCGCAGGGATTGGTCGTCTCGTAACTACCGATCTGGGGGGTCGGATTGAACCGGTTCATCTGATCGATGAAGATGATCCCCGGATCGCCCTTGGACCAGGCTTTCCGGACGATCAGATCGAACACTTCCCTCGCCTCCAGCTGAACGATCTCCCCCGTCTCCGGATCGGCGTACGGTTCACCGCTGCGCGGGTTGATCAGATTGTAACAGGGATCGGGATCCACCCCGGTCACCTTGCGCATGAACTCGTCCGAAACGGTAACGGAAAGGTTGAAGTTGTTGATCTCGCCCTCCCTCTCCTTGCAGCAGATAAAATCCAGGATATCGGGGTGGTTGTAGATCAGTGAGCCCATATTGGCACCGCGACGGGTGCCCCCTTGTTTTACCGCCTCCGTGGCCGCATCGAAAATCTTCAAAAAAGAGAGCGGCCCGCTGGCCACCCCGTTGGTGCTGCGCACGCGGTCGCCCGCCGGACGCAGCCGGTCAAAGGCAAAACCGGTCCCGCCCCCCGTCTTCTGCACCAGGGCCATATGCTTCAGCGAGGTGAAGATCCCCTCCATGCTGTCTTCCACCGGCAATACAAAACAGGCGCTGAGCTGCTGTAGATCGCTGCCGGCATTCATCAATGTTGGCGAGTTAGGCATAAAATAGGCCCCCGCCATGGCCTGATAGAACTGCTCCTCGATCTCGCTGATCGCCGCCTCGTCCTTGCCATACGCCCGCTCTACCGCGGCCATATTCACGGCCACCCTTCGGAGCAGATCCGCCGGCGTCTCCAGAAAATTACCCTCCGGATCCTTCTTCAAATATCTTCTCTCGTATGTAATTCTGGCATTATCACTGAGCTTCATCCGCGATCCGCCCCTTACGATATGATAACAGCAGTCTGGATCCACCATGACCGGTCCGACCTGCCAAGACAGATCTACAACAATCTGCTATGTTATTATTCTCGTTTAAGACATTGCTTCCTTTTAAAATTCTGGAGAAGTTTACCCTTCCCGGTAAGGTTCGACATCGAGCATTCGCTGTTAAAGAAAAAAGTGACAGAAGGAATCTCCTTCTGACACCTTTGATGGTGGGCGAACGGTGATTTGAACACCGGACCCCCTGCTTGTAAGGCAGGTGCTCTCCCGCTGAGCTATTCGCCCAAAAAAAAATGGTGACCCCTAGGGGATTTGAACCCCTGCTGCCAGCTTGAAAGGCTGGTGTCCTCACCGATTAGACGAAGGGGCCATGGTTTGGTGGGCCCACCAGGGCTCGAACCTGGGACCAACCGGTTATGAGCCGGCCGCTCTTCCAGCTGAGCTATGGGCCCCGCTAATCCAACTCGATCTGCCGATAAAAAAAGCAACCCCTCAAACACGTTTTACCGTGTCCAAGATGCAGTTTAGCATACCCGAAAGCATATTGTCAAGAAATATTCACGTCCCGTGAAGATAAGGCTACACCCTGCCCGCGCAGCCGATTCGCCGCCGCCGGAAATATCCCCGAAACCCGAAGGCCGCCCGCAGCAAGGGCGGCCCGGCGACCGCCCTTCTCAAACTTTCCCCTGGCTACCTTGCCCTGACAGGGATCAAGTGAAGCAGGAAGATCTTACCCTCACAGGACCATCCCCAGAACAGGGTGTCATGATCATCTCTCATTCGCCGCCTGTTAACTGCACCGGTCAGCCCTTACCCGGTGCCGTTTATCGCATCACCATTGTCAGATCCCGCTTCTGCCCTCCTGGGCGCGCAGCCCGAAGGATCTCCACTTCTCTCCATCTCCCGGAGAACCGCATTCACGCGAGCTGCGCAGAATCTCTGCAGACAATCCCGCTAGCTGCTCTTGCCCTCCTGCTTGGCCGTCTCCTCCTCGACCAGCGCCCGGCGCAAGATCTTGCCGATCATGGTTTTCGGCAGCTCTTCCCTGAATTCAACGATCTTGGGTACCTTGTACTTGGTCAGATTTTTAGCACAGAAGTCGACAACCTCCTGCTCGGTCATGCTTTGCCCCTCTTTGAGAACGATATAGGCCTTGATCGTCTCACCGCGGTACTCGTGGGGGACCCCGGCCACACAGACCTCGAGGATCTTTTCATGCGTGTAGAGAACCTCCTCGATCTCCCGGGGGAAGATATTGTAACCACCGGCGATAACCATATCTTTCTGCCGGTCAACAATGTAGAAATAGCCGTCCTCATCCATGATCGCAATATCGCCGGTCAGAATATAACCATCGTAAAAGATATCCCGGTTATCTTCATCGCGGTTGAGATAGCCCCGCATCACTTGCGGCCCCTTCACCGCCAGCTGCCCTTTCTCTCCCACAGGCATCTCCCTGGAAGGATCCGCCAGATCGACAATTTTCGCATCAACTCCGGGGAAAGGCAGCCCGATGCTGCCGGGCCTGTTCTCTCCGAAGATGGGGTTGCAGTGGGTCACCGGCGAAGTTTCTGTCAGGCCGTAGCCCTCCCGCAGGCGGGCGCCCTTGGTGATCTTCTCGAACTGTTTCTGCACCTCAACCGGCAGAGGAGCAGCCCCGCTGATGCAAACCTTGATCGAGCTGAGATCATATTTTTCCACATCGGGAGCATTGTTGATCGCCACGTACATCGTCGGCACTCCGGGGAACAGGGTCGGTTTCTCCTTGTGGATGATCTCCAGAATCTCTTTTGTTTTGAACTGGGGCACCGTGATCAACTTCCCTTTCAAGACCAGGGCCAGGTTCATCGCGATGGACATCCCGTAGCTGTGGAAAAATGGTAAAGCACCCAGACCGATCTCCTTACCCTCGTCATAGTGCTGCAGCCACTCTCTCGCCTGCAGGGCATTGGCCAGGATATTTCCGTGGGTCAAAACTGCGCCCTTGGGTACCCCCGTAGTCCCCCCGGTATACATGTAACAGGCCGGTTTCTGCAGATCCTCCTTGACCTCGGGAAGGGGATGAGAGCGGTACTGCTTCAGCAGATCCCGCAGCCAGAGATGTCCCGGAGCCAGCGTGACCCGATCACCCTCTTTTTTCTCTTTCAGGAGAGTGTACAGAATTTTCAGCAGACCCCCCAGGTAATCCTTGATGCTGGTGGCAACAACCAGCCTGAGTTTTGTTTTATCCTGAACGTCCCTCACCAGAGGATAAAAACGGCTCAGGGTAACAATCGCCTCCGCACCGGAGTCGTTCAGCTGGTGGATCAGCTCCCGCTCCACGTAAAGCGGGTTGCAGGGGGTGACGATGCAGCCGGCCCGCAGGGTCCCGTAAAAAGCGATCAGATACTGGGGGCAGTTCGGCATATGCAAGGCCACCCGGGTGCCCGGTTTCAGCCCCTTCCCCGCCAGCATGCGGGCAAAAGAATCGACCTCATTGTTCAGCTCGTTAAAGGTCAACCGACCGCTCATGAATTGAACTGCAATATTGTTGGGGTATTCTGCGGCAGCCTCTTCCAGGAAACGGGGCAGCGTTTTGGGCGGCAGCTCAAGATCATGCGGCACGCCGGGGTCATAACTCTTGTACCATTGTTTTCCCATCGGGATCCTCCTCATCTGTTGAATAATTCTGCCCGATCGAGTATATTCTAACATATTTTTATACTCGGGCTATTTTTACTATACATTCGACTTAAACAGCTTATTATCCTCTTATTCTTGAAGCTAATAAATCAATATTTAATTGTCCGACAAATAAAGCAGGTTTTCCCCGCCTGTTTACCGGCAGAGGCACCTTCTGCACTGCTTCTGACAGGAAGAGCAAATGGGATTTGATCGCAAAGATAAACGCTGCAACCGTGGTAGCAGGGATCCGTCAAGCGGACAGCATTACCTCAAGCAGGAATTTTAAACCGCTAACAGCGCCACCTATTTCGGCACCCTGTTGATTATTACCGGATCCGTTTTCGCAGGGCCTTGATCCAGGGATCGAGTCCATTCTCATTGAACACCGATGTCTCTAGAATCTCGATCTGCGAATTGGTCCGGTGGGCATAACTTTTACACAGGTCAAGGTCAAAACGCAGATGCGGCAGCAGATCTATCTTGGTGAGCACCATCAGGCGGGCCAGTCTGAAGGCCAGAGGATATTTAACCGGCTTATCCTCCCCCTCGGTGACACTCATGATCACGGTTTTTTCACTTTCCCCCAGATCAAATTCCGACGGGCAGACCAGGTTGCCCACATTTTCGATAAAGATCAGGTCCAACCCGGCCAGCGGCAGGTGCTCCATCGCCTTTCGCACCTGGGTCGCATTGAGATGGCAGCCTCCACGTGTGTTGATCTGGATCACCGGAGCCCCTGTCTCGGCAATCCGCTGGGCATCGTGCGCCGTCTGCTGGTCGCCCTCGATCACGGCGCAGCGCAGCTCCCCCTTGAGGCGCCAGAGCGTCTCCACGAGCAGGCTGGTTTTGCCGGCACCGGGCGAGCTGATCAGGTTGAGCACATGAAGATCATGGCTCTTGAACAGAGCCCGGTTTTGAGCGGCAACCAGATCGTTTTCTTCCAGCACACTCTGCTCCAAAGTGATCACCCGCCGGCTGCGGGCAGCTTCTTCGTCCAGATCGCCGATCACGCCCGGTAGGCACCGTTTTTCCTCTTGACTCATCACAACTCCCCCTCTACTGATCTGACCAGCATCTCCCGCCCCCGGATGATCTTGAATTGCTCCTTCAGGCAGACAGGACAGCACAGATCATCTAGCTCACCCAGATATTCATTCTCGCATCCAAGACAGTAAAGCAACAGCGGGGGCACCTCGATCTCGATCTCCGCCTGCTCCAGAATGGTCCCTTTTTTGATCGCCGCAAAGGCAAAGCGAAGCAAGTCCGGTACAACCCCGCTGTACTGGCCGATCTCCAGCACCACACGGACAACCCGCTTCAACTTGTTCGCTGCGGCGGCGTTTTCGACAATACGGAGAATACTTTCGGCAATGCTGACCTCGTGGATGATAGCCCTTCTTTACTATTTTTTACCTTTCAACTTGTTCACGATCAGCCCCACCGCCGATTCGCGGGTGATCTGCTTCCAGAGTGCTTCGTTGCTCCGGTGTATCCGGGGATGCTTTCCCCGGGGAACCAATCTGAGCGCATCCCCATGGCCCAGTTCCCGGCAGCGGCTGACACACAACCCGCAGCCGATACATCTCCGGTGGTTCACGGTAAGCGTGCCGTTGTAAGAGAGCGCCCCCATGGGGCAGATCTGCACGCATTGCGCCAGCTCGGGGATCG
>JAAZPS010000256.1 GCA_012797095.1 Bacillota bacterium
CTGCTCGTTGCCGGCAATAAAGTCTACCACCCCGGCCAGATTGTCCGGTTCGATGGCTGCGCCGACCAGCCCCGGAGCAATGGAACGCAAAAACAGGCTGCTGGCAGCGACGTTGCGCTGGTGCATCTCGTCACCCATGGCCAGCGCCTGAGCCATGATCTGCCTCAGGTCGATGGGGCGGTGGTGCAGCGCCTTTTTGAGCGCCGGCGCCAGCACTCCGGCCAGCCACTGCTGATGCCTGATCACTTCGCTGTCATTGGCCCCGAAGCGCATCACCTTGCCGAGACCCTCGTTTATCGTCGAATAAACCCGCCGACCGCTGTTCCGGCAGAGCACCTCAAAAAGAGGCATATTCCGGGAGATGATCCCGGTCATCGGGCCCACTGCCCCCATGGAATGGCAGGGAGCAAACTTGACCCGGCCATTTGCGGCCATGTCCCGGGCTTCCCTCTCATCGGAAGCCTCTTCCTCGAAGATGAGGGCGCCGGCGATCGCCGCCTGCAGCGGCCCGCACATCTCTTCCCATTCGATGGGCGGTCCGGCATGCAGGAGATGGCACGGTCCCAAAGAGGGAAACACTTCCCGGGCATACTTGATATCGGATAGGACCGGCTGAGATTCGGTGATCCTCCTGTACGCTTCTTGATTACTTTTATCGGTATTCATTTTCTTCCTCCTTAAATCTCCAGGCAAAAGTTTACCCAAAGCGGGATCACTGTGGTTTTTCCGCTCGGTTACTTTTTCATTTTCTTCAAAAGTTCCATCAGACGGGTATCTCCACCCGCAGGCGGTTTCCAATCAACATGGATCATGGTCACACCCTGCTCGTTCAGGGCCTGGGCAAAGGAAGTGATCCCCATATTGATCACCTTGATCTCGCCCGGCAGCGCCGCGCCCGATTCCTTTTTGCATCCACCTGCCATCATTCTACCTCCTCGTAATTACCGCGGCGGCAGCCCGGGCCGCCCCGGCGGCGGTTTTGCAGATCACCGCTCCGGACTCCCGTAAACGCGCCGCCTGTTCGTGATAACCTTGAATATCATCCCGGGTGCCGAGCAAGGATATAATGACCGGCAGGGGGCTGCCTTTTTCAGCGCTGCTTTGCCGCACCTTCTCGATCGCAGGGACCAGCTCCCCGGCCGGATTCGGATGCGAACCATACCCCAGCACAACATCCATCAAGATGCACCCCACTTGCGGATCGGCCGCCTCTTGCAGCAACCGCTCCACCCTGGCAGTGTAATCGATCATCGGGTGCGGCCGCCCGGCGGTGAAGAAATCTTCGCCCAGATCAACCAGGGTATGCTCCAGGGAGCTGTTCGGATCGGCCAGTTTTTTATGAATGCCAAAGGGGACATTGGTGAAACAGGGACCAAGTTCTTCTTGCAGCACCATCAGTGCTTCGGTCATCAGCGTGCCGCCCGAAAACAGGCCGCGCAGATAGGGCCGCTCCGGGGGAAGTTGCGATCGGTTCGCGGAGTAACCCGTGTCACCAAAGCCTTCCAGATTCGCAGCCCCCGCAAGGCGAGCCGCGGTCAAAGCGGCTTCTTCCAGGCTTCTTTCCAGATACACCGCGGGCCCCGCTTTGAGCTGCTGCTCGCCCATGAATACAGCGACAAACGGCTTGGTCAGGGACGAAGCTTTCTCCAGAACCCGCTGAGCGGCAGCCTTCTCTCCCGCTTTTGCCACCAGCAGGATCACCTTTGTTTCCAGATCATTTTCCAGGATCTCGAGGGCCTGGCCGGTCATGATTGCATCGACCCCGGGCGCAAAGTCCCGGCCCCCGACCCCGATACCGTGCGAAATACCCAGACCGACCTCGTGCAGGATCACACCGACCTCCTGCAAACCGGTTCCGGCCGCAGCAACCACCCCCACCGGCCCGCGGCGAACGGCATTTGCAAAACCGAGACCGATCCCGTTCAGGTAAGCAGTTCCGCAATCGGGCCCCATCATCAGCAGCCCTTTTTCCAGGGCCAGTTTCTTGAGCATGATCTCGTCTTCCAGCGAAACATTGTCGCTGAAAAGAAACACATGCAAGCCCCGTTCCAGAGCTTTTTCCACTTCTGTTCGGGCATAGATCCCGGGTATGGAGATCAAGACCAGGTTGGCCCCGGGGAGAGTGCGCAGGGCCGTCTCGAATGTACGCACTGTTCTGGTATAATCGGTGAAAGCCGGCCGCTCGACCAGCAGCTTTTCCGCCATCTCCAGACAGGAAAGGGCGGTCTGCTCATCTTCTGCCAGGGCAGAGATGAGCAAATCCGAGGCCTGGGCCGCCGCCCCTTCGGGAGAAAGAAGGCCCGCTGCAGAAAGGATCTCCTTGTTTGGCTCGGTCCCCATCATCACCGCGGCTCTGGCAATACCGCTCAGTTTTGATATTTTGCTGGAAATCTTCATCAGGGTAGCAGAATCATAATAGGTATTCTTTCTGATAATCGATTTAAGAATTGGCATTGTTGTGACCTCCTGCCTGAATCGTGATCAGACCGGGAAAAGCATGATCGCCTTCTTTCAGTATGCTGAGGGAAAGGTGAATGCCAGCCAGCATATCGAACCCGGATGAATGGCCGCATTCGGACAGCCGTTCCAGTGACTCCTTCAACAATTCACCGCTGTCAGCTGCCCTTTCCAGAACCTCCTTTACCACGGGAAAGAGATACCCTTCGCCCAGCTGTTCCAGAAAAGAAGCACTGAATTCAGTTGAGTTTGCACGTGCGCAAGAAGCTATTCTCCGGGTCAAATCCTGTATTTGAAATCGGGTAAACTTGCTTCGTCCGATCAGAGATAGAGAACCCTCCGAAGCCAGCAGCCCGTAGCAAAGATCATCCCCCGCGGGGGTGAGCCCGGGGCCAAATCCAACCGCCGTCTGCAGCTGCCAGCCCAGAAGGGCCGAACTTGAGGCCCTGAACGCGCTTTTGATTCCCCGGACCATCTTCCGTGCGCGGCGGCGCAGCAGCCGCACCAGGATATCATCCGACCCGGCCGGGCCGGGCGGGGCAAAGATGCTGCTATCACCGGAGCGCTTGAGATAGCTTTCAATGACCTGAACCGCTCTGGCTGCAGCGTCATATTGGCCGGGAAACGGGGGAATCCGACAGGGTGGTGCAACAATAATTCTATCCAGGGTCAGCCAGATCAAGGCCTGACCCTGGATATCAGAAATGACCAGCCGGCGACAACCGGGAAGTTCGCTTCCGGCAATCTCCATACCCGGACGGCACCGCTTGCACAATTCCTGGAAGTCGTTCTGGCCGACCAGGCAGGTCATCGGTCCGACCGGTCCACGGGAATGTATGGCCAACAATTTTCCATTGATCTTGAGATTTATGGTCCGCTCAAAAGATGAATGGACATAACCGCTTGCCCGCTCAATCGGCTCAAGGAGCTGCCGGGCAGCCTCGTCCATCTCTTGCACGCTGATCTCGATCCTGTTCATGGTAGCCCCATTTGCCGTTAGCATTGACCTTGACACCACACCTATCCCTGTTGGTGTCATTATAGCGAAAGGGGTTGCATACTACATCGGGGTAACAACCGAAAAAGAGAAAGCATCTTTGTGCATAACTTCTAGGAGCCCCCTTGCTGCACGGCGGTACGGGGTCAGATCAAGGCCAGGGGCTTTCCTGCCAGAGATTACCGGGAATTCCTGAAGGCCCGCGAAGGGGCGGTGAAGATGCTTATGGGCGGGATATGAACTTCCCCGGGGAAGTTCATGTGGGGGGAAAAGTCAAGAAGCCCCCATTTGCGGCGGCCCCTCCCCGATATGGGGTCAGGACCGGTGGAGGCTCCTACCTGTAAAATCACTGCCGGTGATCATGCAAGGAAATAAATTTTCGCTGCCTGTTCGTAAAAACAGCCAGTTCGCGGTAACCGATCTCTTGAAGCAGCGCCAGGGCCCCGTCAAAGTAGCGCCCGACCTGCTCCGGACCGTGGGCATCGGAGCCCAGCGTTACCGGCACCTTTTCCCGGAAGCAGAGCTCGAGCAGCCGCCTGCCCGGGTAGAACTCGCCGGCCGGGGCAGCCTTTCCGGAGCTGTTCAGCTCAAAGCAGAGCCCGTTCTCCTTCAAGACGCGGGCGGTCTCTTTCCAGTAAGGCTCCATCGCCCTGTCGGGAA
This sequence comes from Bacillota bacterium, assembly GCA_012797095.1. Lineage (GTDB taxonomy): Bacteria > Bacillota > Dethiobacteria > DTU022 > DTU022 > JAAZPQ01. Next base: position 4,115 of record JAAZPS010000256.1, read on the forward strand.
GGCGGTGACCGAATTTCTTGATCACATCGATATGGCCGATGATATCGAAAAGGCCGCAGGCGCAAGCCTGCCAGAGCAGCTCGAAGTAGCGTTCGTAGATCTGCTCCAGGGGCCGATCCTCGTAGCGCCAGGCGTGCAGCGGATGGGTGAAATCCCAGTCATCGATGAAATGGAGCGAGCCGATCACAAAATCAAAGGGGTCGCGGGCCAGCAGCCCGGTCAGCACTTTCTCTTTTCCGGGAATATAGTCGACCTCGGCTCCGAGCTTTACCGCGATCTCCTTCTCGCTTGCGGCCAGCGCCCTGATCTCGCGGATATAGCCGGGCAGCTCTGCGGGGCTCATGGTCACCTCCGCTGCAGGCTTGACCCCGAGCAGGCCCAGGGGGTAATGATCGGCAAAGCCGATCTCCAGAAGACCTTTCCGGCGGGCCGCCTCGAGATAATCGGCCGGGGCACCGAGAGCATGCCGGCAGAGCGGGGTATGAAGGTGGTAATCAATCAACGTCTGGGCGCTCCCCACCGGCCCCTTCGCCTTCCCGAAGGGGCCTGTAGAAACAGGAATAGCGCCCCGTATGGCAAGCCACCCCGTCCCCTTCGGGGATCACCTTCACCAGCAGCGTATCCGCATCGCAATCGGCCCGGATCTGGCGAACGGACATGAAATTGCCGGAGCTCTCCCCCTTGAGCCAGTACTGGCTGCGGCTGCGGCTCCAGAAGCAGGCCCGGCCGCTTTCGAGGGTCCGCCGCAGCGATTCCCGGTTCATGTAGGCGACCATCAGGACGGCCCCGGTGCGGTCGTCCTGGATCACTGCCGGGATCAGCCCGGCATGATCGTACTTCAGCTGCTCCGGGGAAAGCGGCGCCGCTGTCTCTTCATTGGTGGTGCTGTTGTTTTCTGTCATCAGATCTGCCTCCATCTGTTCAGTAAACTTGCGCGCATCAATCAACTCGCAGTCAACCGTAGTACGGTAAAAAGCGGAGATCCTTCGGGCTGCGCCCTCAGGATGACAGGGGTGAGGACTGCACCCCCGGGGTAGCAGCAGGAACCCGCCCCCGGGGATAACAGTTAAAGCTTCTCCCCGGTGCAAATAGCAAAGACTGCTCTCCTTGGCAACAGCGAGAATTCACCCCCGGGGATAACAGTTAAGGCTTCTCCCCGGTGCAGCAGCAAATACTGCTCTCCTTGGCAACAGCGAGAATTCACCCCCGGGGATAACAGTTAAAGCTTCTCCCCGGTGTAGCAGCAAATACTGCTCTCCTTGGCAACAGCGAGAACTCACCCCCGGGAAATGGCAGAGACTGCGCCCGCCTGACTTCAGGGGGCCGGTCTTCAGGATCCGCCAGGTGAGCTGCTTTCGCAACAACAAAACCGGCTCAATCTCTTTTCCGGATCGCAGCCGGCCTGGATCCCCCGCCCCCGGGTTGAATGAAACCGCTGTGCAGCGTAATCCCGCCTATCTCCAAGCAGCGGACCCAGCCTTCGAAGCCGGGCGCCCCCGGCCCGTTCAGGCCAGGGCGGCGATCGCCTCCGGCAGGGTGAAGCGATCTGCATAGAGCGCCTGGCCGATGATCACTCCGCCCAGCCGGGGCGCATAGCTTTTAAGGGCGTAAAGATCCTCCAGGGCGGAGACCCCCCCGGCCAGGATCACCTCCAGCGATCCGGCGGCCAGGATCTGCTCCAGCCCCCGGTAGTTCGGCCCGTCGAGGGTGCCGTCTTTTTCGATATCGGTGTAGATGATCCGGCCTATCCCCCACTGCTCCACGCGCCGGGCCAGCTCGACAGCGCTGATCCCGCCCTGCTCGGTCCAGCCCTGCGCCTTCACCATCCCACCGCGGGCATCGATCCCGGCGATCAGGCGCTCTCCGTATTTTGCGGCCAGCTCCCCGGCCAGCTGCGGCGCCCTGATCAGAAGCGTTCCCAGGATCACCCGGGAGGCGCCCGCCTCGAGGGCTCTTTCCAGGTCCTCCTGCGAGCGGATCCCACCGCCAACCTGGAAGGGAACGGCCACGGCCCCGCCGATCGCCTCGATTGCCGCCCGGTTGGCCGAGCTGCCGGTGAGAGCCCCGTCAAGATCGACCAGGTGCAGCAGCGTCGCCCCCTGCTGCTCCCAGCGGCGGGCCATCCCCACCGGATCATCGCCGTAGACCGTTTCACGGCCGGGATCGCCCTGATAGAGGCGGACGCAGCGCCCTCCTTTGAGATCGATCGCCGGTATGGCCAGCTGTGCGCTCACCTATTCCAGCCTCCCCTTGGTGGAAAGGGGCCCGCGCAGCCCTGCGAGTTCGGCACAGGCTTCGTTCAGGGCGCGGCCCACAGCCTTGTAGGAGGCCTCGACGAGGTGATGCTTGTTTCTCCCGTGAACCATCTTCAGATGCAGGTTCAGCCGTCCCTCATTGACAAAGGCCCGCCAGAATTCCTCGAACAGTTCCGGGTCCATGCTCCCGACCGGGCCCGGTGAAAGATTCATCTCGTAGTGCAGGTACGGGCGTCCGGAAAGGTCGACAGCGGCAAAGATAAGCGCGTCGTCCATCGGCACCGCGCTGAAACCGTAGCGCCGGATCCCGGATTTGCTGCCGAGAGCCTCGTAAAGAGCCCGGCCCAGGCAGAGCCCGATATCTTCCACCAGGTGGTGCGCATCCACCTCCAGATCTCCCTTCGCCCGGATCTTCAGATCGAAAAAACCGTGCCGGCACCACAGTGTCAGCATATGCTCAAGAAAGGGCAGCCCCGTCTCCAGATCGGCAGCGCCTGCTCCGTCGAGATTCAACTCGAGCTCGATCGCCGTCTCCAGGGTGGAGCGCTTCACACTCGCTTCACGCGTCATCCTTCCGCCTCCTTATCGCTGCAGCCCGGGCGTGCCCTTCCAGTCCCTCGGCCCGGGCCAGTCTCTCGATCTGCGGCGCCGCCTCGGCAAGCGCAGCCGCACTGTAGTAAAGCAGATGCGTTCTCTTGATAAAGTCTTCCACCCCCAGGGGAGAGGCGTAGCGCGCCGTCCCCCCGGTGGGGAGCACATGGTTGGAACCGGCCCAGTAATCCCCCAGGGGCTCGGGGCTGTCGGGGCCGATAAAGATCGCCCCGGCGTTCTCGATGGCATCGAGATGGCGCCAGGGATCGGCCACCTGCAGCTCGAGATGCTCGGGGGCGAGCTCGTTGACCATCTGCCAGGCCTCATCAAGCGATTGCACCAGCACCGCCGCCCCCTGCTCCTGCAAGGCGCGCCGGGCGATCGCCGCCCGGGGCAGATCCAGGAGCTGCTCCTGCAGCTCCCGCTCAACTTGCCGGGCCAGGGAGGCCGAGGTGGTGATCAGTATCGGTGAGGCCAGCGGGTCATGCTCCGCCTGCGAGATCAGATCGGCGGCAACAGAGGCGGCGGCAGCGCTTTCATCGGCCACGACCACGATCTCGCTCGGCCCGGCAAGCAGGTCGATCCCGACCCGGCCGTAGAGCTCGCGCTTGGCCAGGGTAACGTAGATATTTCCCGGACCGACGATCTTCGAAACCGCCGGAATGGTCCCGGTACCGTAAGCCAGGGCGGCGACCGCCTGGGCTCCGCCGACCTTGAACAGAGCGGTGGCGCCGGCCTCTTGGGCCGCCAGCAGGGTCAGCGCCGGCACGGTTCCATCCGCCGCCGGGGGGGTGCACAGGTAGATCTCCGCGACCCCGGCCACCCGCGCCGGCAGCACCGTCATCAGCACCGATGATGGATAGGCGGCGGACCCTCCGGGAATATATGCTCCTACCGAGCGCAGCGGCCGGAGACGCTGCCCGACCAGGCGGCCGGGCCCGCTGTCCCACCACGAAGCGGCCAGCTGGCGGCGGTGAAAACTTTCAATATTCTTCTTCGCCCCCCGCAGCGCTTCGATCAAGGAAGGCTCCACCGCTGCGGCGGCGGCTTCCATCTCCGCGGCACTGACCTGCAGATCTTCGAGGAGCGCACCGTCATAGCGCGCGGTCAGCTCTTTCAGCGCGGCGTCGCCGCGGCTCCGGACGGCATCGATGATCTCACGGACAATCTTCATCTCGGCAGCGCAGCCGTCCAGAAAAAAGGGGGGCCGTTTGGCGAGATAGGCTGACGGGGTCTTGTATACCGGTAAAAGCATTGGTTGCTGGCTCCAATCCTGCTATTAACGCAGACTTATTCAGGCGTATTTTAACACGTCTTCCGGTAAGAGGCAAGAAGCGGCGCGCCTTCAAAGGCAGGCAGGCCCGGCGGCTCCGCAGCAGAGCAGCCGCAAGCCGGCGGGCGCGGCAACCTTTTGAGCTCTCCCGGAAGGGACCGCTGCGGCCGGAGCGGCAGCTTTGTGATATAATTGGTCCAACCGCCCGGGATAACCTTATCCAAGGCCGGTGCCGGTAAGAGCATTCACCGATCCGGCGGAACTGGAGGAAGAAAAATGAGCGAGAGAAAGACAGCGCCGGAGATGGAAATTTACGCCCTTGTCGGCCGCCGGGGGACGGGCAAAAGTCACCATGCCCAGCTGCTGGCCCACCGCTACGAGATCGCTTATCTCCTCGATGACGGTCTGTTGATCCGGGGTAACCAGATCCTCGCCGGGCGCTCGGCCAAGCGCGAGAACACCCGTTACGGCGCGATCAAGCGCGCCCTGCTGCATGATGACGAGCATGCCCGGCAGCTGCGCGAGATGCTCCACGAACTGGCCCCCCCAAAGCTGCTCATCCTGGCCACCTCCGAACGGATGGCGCAGGCGATCGCCGCAAGGCTCGAGCTGCCCACACCAAAGCAGTATATCCGGATCGAGGATATCGCCAGCCCCGAGGCGATCGAGCGGGCCCGCCAGCTGCGGCATGAAAAGAATCGCCATGTCATCCCCCTGCCGACCTTTACCATCAAGAAGGAATTTCCGGGCTACCTGATCGATCCGCTCCGCTCCTTTTTCAGCCTGCCCTCGGATTACCTGAAAAGTGTGGCCGTGGAGCGCTCCATCGTGCGCCCGGTCTACAGCAACCTGGGCAATTTCTACATTGCCGAGCATGTGGTCGGCGATCTGGTGGGCCGCATCGTCAGCGAGGTGCCCGGCGTCTGCAAGGCCGGCCGGGTGGAGATCAAAACGGTGGACGGAAAGATGATCCTCGATGTCGATCTGATCTTCTCGCTGGAGCAGATCCCCCCCAGAAACCTCCTCCTGATCTCGGCCGAGGTCCAGCAAATGCTGAAAGGTC
>JAAZPS010000257.1 GCA_012797095.1 Bacillota bacterium
CATCGATCGCCCGGCGCACTGCTGGGTTGAACCAGTTCAGATCGGGCTGCTGCGGCAGAAAGGAATGCAGGTAGTACTGCTCTGTGGCCTCGTCCCAGGTCCAGGAGGACCCGAAGAAATGATTGCGCCAGTTGTTGGGGGGGCGGCGGTGCGGCCCGACCCCATCGCGCCAGATATACCAGTCCCGTTTCGGGTTATCCCTGGAAGAGCGCGATTCCTTGAACCAGGGGTGCTCGTGAGAGCTGTGGTTCACTACCAGATCGAGCATCACCCGGATGCCGCGGCGGTGCGCTTCGGCAACAAGGCGGTCAAAGTCAGCCATGGTACCGAATCGAGGATCGATCGCACAATAATCGGCTATATCGTAGCCAAAATCATATTCTGGACCTTTGAAAAAGGGGCTAAACCAGATCGCATCGATCCCCAGAGAATCGGGGGTTCCGTCGTTGAGGTAATCAAGTTTCTCGATGATTCCGGCGAGGTCGCCGATGCCGTCGTTGTTGCTGTCCTTGAAGCTGCGGGGATAGATCTGATAGAATACTGCTTTTTTCCACCAGTCTACATCGGTTAACATGCTGGTCACCCATCTTTCCGGATATGGTACCAACATATTTCTTGCCGCCCCGGTGATAATCCTTTATCGATCAGGCGGTATCGGGGATAAAACCGCCAAACTGGGCCCGGTATAATCGGGCATAGTAACCGTCCTTTTCCAGCAGCTCTTCATGGGTGCCTTCCTCGACAATCCCGTCATCGGTCAGGACAAGGATGCGGTGGGCCCGGCGCACCGTGGCCAGCCGGTGGGCGATCACCAGAGTGCTGCGATTCCGGGAAAGCTTGTACAGGGCCTCCTGGATCATCGCCTCGGTTTCACTGTCCAGGGCCGAGGTGGCCTCGTCAAGAATCAGGATGGGCGGGTTTTTCAGAAAGATCCGGGCGATGGCGATACGCTGCCGCTGCCCGCCCGAGAGCATCACCCCGCGCTCGCCGGCGTAGGTCTCGTAACCTTTGGGCAGCTCCGTGATGAAATCGTGTGCATTGGCCTGTCTGGCGGCAGCGACCACCTCTTCTGCAGTAGTATCGAGCTTGCCGTAGGCGATATTTTCCTTGATCGTTCCGGTAAAAAGAAAGATATCCTGCTGGACGATCCCGATATTCTGCCGCAGCGATCTCTGGGTGAAATCGCGGATATCGGTGCCGTCGATGAGGATGGTCCCTTTCTGGATATCGTAAAAACGGGGAATCAGGTTGCAGATCGTCGTCTTGCCGACACCGGAGGGGCCTACCAGGGCCACCGTCTCCCCGGGAGCGATGCGCAGGCTGATATCCTGAAAGATGCTTTTATTGCGATCGTAGCTGAAGGTAACGCGATCAAAGACGATCTCCCCCTGCAGGCGGCCAGCCACGCGGGCCTCTCTCCGATCAACAATATCGGGCTCGATCTGCAGCGTCTCCACGAAGCGGTGAAAGCCGGCCATCCCCCGCTGGTAGGTCTCCACGAGAACGGAGAAGCGCCGGATCGGTTGCAGGAACATATTCACATAGAGAAGAAAGCCGACCAGCACCCCCAAAGTGATCTGGCCCCGGTAGATAAAATAGCCGCCGCACAGGACCACGATCAGGCTGATCAGGTTGGATAGAAGGTTGACCCCGGAGAAGAATTCAGCCATAACCCGGAAAGACTTCTGCTTGGCCTGGCGAAAATTACGGTTATCCCGCTCGAATTTCTCCTTCTCGTAGCGCTCATTGGTAAAAGATTTGACCACCCGCACCCCGGAGATGCTGTCCTCGACCCGGGCATTGATATCGGCAACCTTCAGGCGGACATTGCGAAAGGTGCTTTGCATCTTCTTGTTCTTGGAGATGGCGAACCAGATCATCACCGGGATCAGCAGAAAGACCAGCAGGGTCAGCTGCCAGTTAAGTGTCATCATGATGATGAAGGCGCCGATAAGCGTGACCGTGGCGATGAAGAGATCCTCGGGCCCATGATGGGCTAGTTCGGAGATCTCGTTGAGATCGTTGACCAGACGCGACATGATATGGCCGGTCTTGGTCTTGTCGAAATAGCGGAAAGAGAGCTTCTGGATATGATCGAATAGATCCTGCCGCATATCGTACTCCATGCGCACTCCAAGAACATGCCCCCAGTAATCGACGATATATTGCAGCAGCGCCCGCAACAGGTAAAGGGCGAATAGCCCGGCGCAGATCCAGAGTAGCACTCTCAGATCGCGCTGGGGCAAGATCCGGTCGATGATCCACTGCACCGCAACCGGAAAGACCAGATCCAGACCGGCCATGACAAAAGCGCAGCCGAAATCAAGGATAAACAGCGGCAGATGAGGCCGATAATATTTGGTAAAATTTTTCAGCAAAATTTCACCACTCCTTATCACTACAGAGTTTTCTCTGCCCGGCTACAGCTCCACCGAATTGAAAGAGGGCTTGTGAGCCATTCTGCTCCACTGCGTCCGCCGGTAGCGCCGCACCATGAGCACCATCACCACAAAAAACTGCAGCGCGGTGATCCACCAGATATGGGTGATGCCCAGATCGAACCGGTAGACCGCCAGATAGACCAGGGGCAGCCTAATCAGAACGCTGCCGGCAAACCAGGCCATGAACGGCCCCTTGGTATCACCCGCCCCTTTCAGGGCACCGGCCAGGGTGTAAGCGATGGCGGTAAAAGGTTGCTCCACCGCGGCAATACGCAGGCAGATGATCCCCAGGCTGAGCACCTCCGCCTCCGGCGGATCGAACAGACGCATAATAAAATGCGGATAAAAATAGAAACCCAGACCGATCGTGCTCATCAAGCCCACTGCCATGATCGTGGCTATCGTCCCGGTCCGCTCTGCCTCATCGGGTTTCCCCGCACCAAGACGCTGCCCTACCAGGGTGGTTGCTGCGATGGCAAAAGCATAGCCCGGCATGAAAGAGAATGACTCGGCCGCGACCGTGGCCGCGTTGGCTGCAAAACTGATCGGCCCGAGCGCGGCGATCCAGGTCATCGAAAGCAACCTGACCCCGTTATTAACCGTCTCCTCCGCCCCGATGGGAGTGCTGATGGTGATAATGCTTTTCAATACCGGTCTTCTGATCGGGAAAAAGCTCTTACGGGACAGGGACAGTTCCCTGCGCCTGCGGTAAAGATAGATCATGCCGACCGCAAGCCCAAGGATCTGGGCCGTCCCTGTAGCCAACGCCGCCCCCTTCACCCCGAGAGCAGGAAAACCCAATTTTCCAAATATGAGCACGTAATCAAAAAACACGTTGAATACATTTGACACCAGGGCAATGAACATGGGCACCCGCGTATTTCCCAGGCCCCGGATAACCCCGTTAACGATCAGGATCAACAGCATCAGGATGCCGCCGCTAAAAACAGTGGTGTAAAAGTATTCTACTGTCAAAGCAGCGGTCGGCCCATCTTTGATCGCCCAGAGACAGAACGGTTTCCCGAAAAGGCCCATCACCAGCAGCAAAAAGGCGGTGATCATCATACCTACCGAGAGCGCCTGCCCTGCAGTAAGCCCCGCACTATCATGATCCTCTCCCCCGACAAAGCGGGCCACCAGTGAGTTTACCCCGATGCCGAGGGCACCGCAGATATTGACCAGGCTGAAGATGATCGTGGCAGCAAATTCAACCGCGGAAGCTTCCCGTGCCCCCAGACGCATGACCATGGCGACATCACAGATCCAGTACACCGTGTGCAGGCACATCTCGATAACCGCCGGCCAGGCCAGAATCAAGATGCTCCGCACAGGATGATAGCGCTGTTGGTTCAGCATAGATTTACCTCTACTTGTTACGATTATTTTCTGCATCACGCCCGTCTGGCGTGTAGATTTATCCTGGTACGATTCATCCCATGCTAGGTGATAAGGTCAATATGCGAGAAGCAAGGGTACTCGGTCCCAAGTGCAAAGCGGCTCTGTTCTTTTATCTGCTGCCTGTTTTACACAGATTTAAAGACGAGCAGGCAAAACCCTTCTCGTCTTCTACAAGTCGTTACAGCAAAAAGGCGGAAAGCTTCCCCTCGATATAAATCTATCACTACTCCACAGCCGTTGCAACCCACTGCAGCGGATTGCATGACAGAAAGACTCTTTTTTACCAGCCGTACACGATGAAGAGAATGCCGTTTTTCCATTTTAGCGGTTCCGCCTCCAAACGGACCAGTTTACAAAGATTAAATTGAAAAATCACCCCCAGGGTGATAGCTTACGGTGCCAGAATGTTTATTATGATTACAGGGTGTTCATCGAATTGGAAAGCAGATCATTTTGAAAGGGTGAATTTTATGAGATTTAAATTTCCATTGTTACTTGCAGTGATGCTCATGGTGGTGCTGCTGCCTTTTGCTGCGGCGGCAGGGGCCGCGCCAATTACAGACCCGCTTGATCTCACGGGCAGCGTGGATCCGGCGTCGGGCGAGGGCTGGGCCTGGGATGCGGGAACGAAGACGCTTACCCTCTCGGGACTCAACCTGGCTGTTATGGACGATTTCGACGCCATTTGGCTGCCCGACGGGGCCAGGGTAGTCCTGGTAACGGGCAGTGAGAACAGCATCTCCTCCGGTAGTGGTGGATCGGGGATCTACTGTGACGGCAGCTTGGTGATCACTGGACAGGGCAAAATATCGATCCAGCCTGGCGAAGCAATCTATGCCGAAGGCAGTGTCACCTTCAGCAACTGCAGCGAAGTCTCGATCTTGAGTGAGGGTGATGCGGGAGAGACCGGCATTTTCGCTCTCGGGGATGTCACCATCAGCAATTGCGACAGAGTATCGATCTCGGCAACGTGCAGTGGCATTTCGGCCGGGGGCAGCGTTGTTATCGCCGGCTGTCCCGACATCGACATCGAGGCGGATTGGTATGAAGGGATCATCGCAGATGGAAGTGTGACCATTACCAACAGCGCCTTGACCGTGACCGGCCCCTATTACGGTATCTTGACCGGTCTGGAAGGCTCCGGCGGCGACATCACCATCACCAGCAGCTTTGTCGACGCCTCCTGCGGCCTGGAGGGCTTTGCGGCCATCTTTGCCGGGGATGATGGGCAAGTCCATTCGAAGATCTTGCTGAACGGCTGCGTCATCACCGCACCTGTGGGGGGCAGGGTGGTGGATGTAGACAGCAGCATCTACAATTGCCAGACCATTACCGGTGTTGCGGGCATCACCGTCATCAGAGATTGGGGCCAGATGGCCAGGGCCGTGGTGATCCAGCCCGTCTACACCCTGACCTACAATGCCAACGGCGGCAGCGGAACGCTCGCCGATGCGAATAGCCCCTATGTCGCCGGTTCCACCGTGACCGTGCTGCCCTCTGCCTTCACCGCGCCGGCGGGCTCCGCTTTCGCCGGCTGGAACACCAAGGCGAACGGCAGCGGGACCGCATACGCCCCCGGCGCCACCTTCGCCATCGCCAAAGATACAACCCTCTACGCCCAGTACTGCGCTTTCACGGTGACCTTTGATTCCAAGGGCGGCAGCGACGTGGCCGGGGTGACCTCCCCCGGCGGCAGCACCATCGCGGCGCCTGCGGCACCCATCCGCAAGGGCTATACCTTCGCCGGGTGGTACAAGGATGCCGCATACAAGAACGCCTGGAATTTCACCACCGACAAGGTGGAGGGGAATATCACCCTCTACGCGAAATGGGATCTGGCACCGGAGCTTCCAGCCGCTACCGGCAGCAGCGCTTTTCCGGCAGCGTTTCCCCTCTTCCTGCTCGGCAGCCTGCTCCTGCTGCTCTACAGGAAGCATAAAGAGTACGCCTGAAGCTTGTACAGCTTGAAAAACGATCACCCGAGGTGACAGGAGCGCCGCTCCTGTCACCTCTCTCGATTTCAATGGAGGCAATAGACCCTCAACCCCTGCTGACCTTGTTCAGGTACAGGGGCTTTTTATTCCATTCACGGTTTGCTGAACAGAACCTCAACAACGAAGGTCAAGCCCGGAAAGGCGGGATAGGAAAAGGCGCCCTCACAGGCACGCACCGCAGCGATATAGAGCCCCTCCCACAGCTGATAGGCCTCGATAAGACCATCATCCGGATCCACGATCCAGTAATGGGGAAGCCCCGCCGCCTGGTAGTGATTCAGCTTTGTTCCCCGGTCGATCCCAGTTTACATTTATTGTTAACCGCTGTCAATCGATAACAACACACCCTTTGAACAATCTTTTTTTATGCCGCCCCCGGCCACTTTTACCCCACGATCACTGCTGCAAATCACCGTACAACAGTACCATCCAGGGCAAAAAACCCCAAAATATCAGCTTGGCGATAAATTAAATCAGCGATTATTCAAAAATCACCCGAAAAGGTGATTCTTTTTTCGAGTAATCAGGATATTCTTTGGATAAAATTTCAATCATTATCCGGAAGGAGAACAGATCATGAAGTGGAAATTTTCATTGTTGGTTGCCCTGCTGCTCATGGCGGTGGCCCTGCCCCTGGCTGCGGCAGCACCGGTGACCACACCCCTTGAGTTATCAACTGGTGTTGACGAAAACGGCGACGGCTGGGACTGGGATGGGGAGACGAACACCCTGACCTTATCGGGGATCGAGCTGAAGGTAGCCACAGCGGAGAATAATCAATATGCCCTTGTCCTGCCCGGCGACACCACGATCATCCTGAAGGCAGGCACAAAGAACAGCATCGAGAACAGTGTCGGGGGCGGTATCTACAGCCACGGGGATCTGATGATCACCGGCGAGGACAGCGGCGAAATGTCGATCCTCGTGAAAAGAGAAGGCCTCTGGGCCGACGGCGATGTCGAGATCGCCGACTGCGGTTCAATTTCGATCCACTCTGAAGGCACCGAAAATTACTACGGCGGCGGGATCAATGTTGGAGCCTGGAGTTGGTACGAAGGTTTTGCCAGTATCCGGATCAGCAATTGTAAACAGTTCTCCATCAAAACGGGGTGCGGGCAGGGTCTCTGGGCCAAGACCAGTATCGATATCCGCGAATGCGGCACGGTATCGATAGATTCATCTGATGCCGGCATCGATGCCGGATCGGCCATCTCTATCCAGGACTGTGATCAGGTGGCCGTTTCTTCGGCTGAGGATGGTGGCATCTGTTCCAGCGATGACCTCATCATCCACAACTGCGGCGAGGTGGCTGTTTCTTCCGAGGAAACTTCCATCTACTGCGGCGGTGACCTCAGCATCTACAACTGCATCCTGGCGGCGGTCTCTTCGGAGGAAACCTGTATCTATGCCGGAGACATCTCCATCTGGGGGGGCAGCCGGTTATCTGCCTCCGGTAGCGATTTCGCCATTTATGGCGAAGACAACATCTCCATCATTGAAAGCCACGTCCAGGCCCGCTGCGGCGCGGAAGGGTTCGCCGCCATCTTCGCGGCGGCGGAGGATTCGACAATTGAACTCGACGGCTGCGCTGTTCTCGCTCCGGAGGGCGGCAAGGTCGTTGACGTGGCCATTCCGCCGGAAGGGGGTTACGTCGGGATAGCCTGCCAGTCCATCTGCGCCGGGCCCGGCATCACCATAATCAACGACTGGACGCAGGCGGCCAAAGAGGTGCTCATCGGGCCCGAAGGCTTCAGCGTGACCTTCGATTCGCAGGGCGGCAGCAGCATCCCCGCCGTCAATACTCCGGGCGGCAGCACGATCACGGCGCCTCCGGCGCCCACCCGCGAGGGCTACACCTTCGGCGGATGGTACCGCGATGCAGCCTGCACCGAGGCCTGGGACTTCAGCAGCAGCAAGGTAGAGGGGAATATCACGCTGTACGCAAAGTGGAACCTGGCACCGGAGGCGGAAGAGTCCGTGGAGGAGCCCACCAAAAAACTGCCGCCAGCGGCCGGTAACGACGCTGCGGCAGCGATCGCTCTTCTCCTCCTGAGCGGCGGCCTGCTGCTGCTTTGCAGGAGCCCCGGGGAATACGCCCGAGACTGAACCGTTTTGAAAGCACCGGCTCGTGGTGACAGGGGCTGCCGGCTCCTGTCACCCTTGATTTTACCCCCCGGTATCCCACCCTGCCACCCCTGTCCGGGTAGACTAACCCTGCCGCTTGCTGAAGAAAGAGAGACCCGCGTTGTTTGGTCTATTTTTACAAATTGTGTTATACTACTGGTGCAAAACAACAGCATTTTCGGTGACGCACTGAACCGGGAATAGCAGGGCAAACACTATCCCTTTCAAGTTCTGCCCAATATTTGCAAAGCGGAGGAATTGAGGAGATGGTTCGTCTGGGCAATAGCGAAGACAGGATCAACATAGAGCCCCATATGGTCAAGATCAAACAGTACCTTTCTGACAGTGAGGGGGTTGCCGCGGCCCTATTATTCGGTTCATACGGCACTCCGTACCAGACCCCGCTCAGCGATGTAGATATTGCAGTTCTATTCAGGCCCGGATATCAAGTTTCCCTCGACCAGGAACTGCAGATCTCCTCAGATCTGAGTGCCATCTCCGGCGAAGAGGATATCAATCTTGTAAACCTGAACAAGGCACCGCTTACCCTGCAATTTGAGGTGCTCTCTACAGGAAGAACCCTGATCAAAAAGGATCTTTACCTCGAAGATTTCCACGAATATGTCTGCAAACGTCATGCCGACTACAGGATTGACCTCGATCAATTTAACCGGGATTATGATGCTGCCCTGCGGGAGGTGTACCTGAAAAGTGGTCAATAAGGAAAAAATTCGGGATAAGTTCCAGATAATCAACCACAACCTTGATAAGCTGGGCCAGATCAAAGAAAAAGGGCTGAATGAATTTCTGGCGAGCGATTTTTTGGCTGAAGCAGCCGTACGTCTTTTACAGGTATCCATCGAAGCCATGCTCGATATTTCACACCATCTTGTTTCCAGAAAAAATCTGGGTACTCCCAAGTCTTATCATGAAACAATAGAAATATTAACCAACGCGGGCATCTTGCCGCAAGAAAAACTTCCAACCTTCATAACGATGGTGAGATTCCGCAATCGGGCTGTCCATATGTACGATCGGATCAGCGATGCGGAGATCTATCAGATAATTGAACACCGCCTTTCTGACTTTGACGATTTTATTCGGGCGGTAATCCAATTTATTGACAACAATGATCACGGTTGATCAAGGACGCAGACAGCCCCCCCGTAGAGAAAGACCTTGCGATGATACCCCTTTCTTCTCGTACCAGGCAA
>JAAZPS010000258.1 GCA_012797095.1 Bacillota bacterium
GGCCGGGTCCAACACTTCCTCTTGAGAGGGAGGCCCGGACCCTCAATCTCCCCTCTTTTTGAAGGGGCAGGCCGGGTCCAACACTTCCTTTTGAGAGGGAGGCCCGGACCCTCAATCTCCCCTCTTTTTGAAGGGGTAGGCCGGGTCCAACAATATTTCTCCCCTGTAGAGGGAGGGCCGGATCCTACAATCTCCCCCTCCCCCTTGAGGGGGGAGGGCCGGGGTGGGGGTGAAGCGAAACGCCCGCCCCAGAATAACGAGAATCGGTGAAGACGATGCCGGTAAAAGAGAAAAAAATGGAGAAGCTGAAAAAACTGCTGGAGCGCCATTATCCCGGCGACGAGCACTGGGCCATGGTCGAGAAGGCCTACGACGTGGCCCGCCGGGCTCACAGCGGGCAGCGCCGCGAATCGGGCGAATCATTTATCACCCACCCCCTGGGGGTGGCGATGATCCTGGCCGAGCTGGGCCTCGATCTGACGACCATCGTTGCCGGGCTGCTCCACGATGTGGTCGAGGATACCGCGGTCACCCTGGAGGAGATCCGGGCACTCTTCGGCGAGGAGACCGCCGCCCTGGTCGACGGGGTGACCAAGCTGAGCCGCCTTGATTTTGCTTCCCGGGAGGAGCAGCAGGCGGAAACCCTGCGGAAAATGTTCATCGCCATGGCTGAAGATATCCGCGTGGTGCTGATCAAGCTGGCCGACCGCACCCACAACCTGCGCACCCTGCGCTATCTGGATTCTCGCCGGCAGCAGGAGATCGCCCGGGAGACGATGGAGATCTATGCGCCGCTGGCCCACCGGCTGGGGATCTACAAGATCAAATGGGAACTCGAGGATAATGCTTTCCGCTATATGCAGCCCGGAGCCTACTACCGGCTCGTCGATAAGCTGGCCAAAAAGAGGCGGGAGCGGGAGCAGTTCATCAAACGGCTGATCAATATCATTCAGAAAAGGCTGGAAGCGGTCGGGATGACCGCCGAGATCCAGGGCCGGCCGAAACATCTCTACAGTATCTACTACAAGATGAAGGAGCAGGATAAAGATCTCAGCGAGATCTACGATCTTACCGCGATCCGGGTGATCGTTGACTCGGTGAAGGACTGTTACGGCGTCCTGGGAACGGTTCATGCGATCTGGAAACCGATTCCGGGGCGGTTCAAGGACTATATCGCCATGCCCAAACCGAATATGTACCAGTCGCTCCATACGACGGTTGTTGCCGCTGAAAACGAGCTGGTGGAGATCCAGATCCGCACCTGGGAGATGCACC
Organism: Bacillota bacterium; assembly: GCA_012797095.1. Taxonomy (GTDB): domain Bacteria; phylum Bacillota; class Dethiobacteria; order DTU022; family DTU022; genus JAAZPQ01. The sequence goes on from JAAZPS010000258.1 coordinate 1,276, forward strand.
GCACCGCCGAATACGGGATCGCCGCCCACTGGCGCTACAAGGAGAAGATCACCGACGAACGCGAGTTCGATCAGAAGCTGGCCTGGCTGCGCCAGCTGCTCGAATGGCAGCAGGATTACCGGGATGCGCGTGATTTTATTGAAAATCTGAAGCTCGATCTCTTTGCCGACGAGGTCTTTGTTTTCACCCCGCGCGGCGACGTGATCGATCTCCCCGCCGGCTCCATTCCGATCGATTTTGCCTACAAGATCCATACCGATATCGGCAACAGCTGCACCGGTTCCCGGGTCAACGGGCGTCTTGTCCCCCTCGACTATATCCTTAAAACAGGCGATATCGTCGAGATCATCACCACCAAGCACGGCTCACCCAGTCGCGACTGGCTGAATATGGTGAAAAGCGCCCAGGCCAAGACCAAGATCCGCGGCTGGTTCAAGCGGGAGCGGCGGGATGAAAATATTGAGAAGGGGCGCGAGATGATCGAGCGCGAGAACCGGCGGGTCGATTACGATCTGCGGCAGATGCTGAAAAGCGATCTCGTGGAGGAGGTTGCCGGCAAATTCAACCTGCAGTCGGCCGACGATCTTTATGCGGCGGTCGGTTACGGCGGGATCACCGTCCGGCAGATCATCGGGCGGCTGCGCGAGGAGTACCGCCGTAAATACGGGCTCAAGGAAGAGCCCCTGCCGGAGATCAAACCGGAGAGACAGCAGCCGGGCGCCGCCCCCGGGGTTATTGTCGAGGGAGTGGAGAATATTCTGGTTCGCTTTGCCCGCTGCTGCAACCCGGTGCCCGATGATGATATCGCCGGATTGGTCACGCGCGGCCGGGGGGTCTCCATTCACCGCTGCGATTGTCCCAATCTGAAGGTATACCGTTCTGACGGTGACAGGCTGCTCAGGGCTGCCTGGGAAGAGCAGGCGGAGCGAGCCTACCAGGTGACGGTGGAGGTCTCGGCCTATGACCGGGCCAATCTTCTGGCCGATGTCACTGCGGCGATCAGCGAATGCCGCATCGAGATCACCGCGGTGCACGGGCGCACCGAAGCCGACAGCACCGCCACGATTCACCTGACCCTGGGGGTCAAGGACCGCCGGCAGCTGGAGCAGGTGATGAACCGGGTCAAACGGGTCAAGGATATCTACAGTGTGCGCCGCCATCTTTACTGGAAAAACTAGCGGCCGGTTCCGGGAGGGAGCGAGATGCGAGCGGTAGTGCAGCGGGTGGAAGAGGCTGAAGTGACGGTATCCGGAGAGCGCGTCGGCGAAAGCGGCCCCGGGCTGGTCGTCTATCTGGGGGTGGGCCGGGGCGACAGCGCCGCCGATTGCCGCTACCTGGCCGAAAAGATTGCCGGCCTGCGCATCTTCGAGGATGAAAGCGGCCGGATGAACCTTTCGATCAGGGACACCGCGGGCGGTATCCTCTGCATCTCCCAGTTCACCCTCTACGGCGACTGCCGCAAGGGCCGCCGTCCCAGCTTTTCCGGTGCCGCCCCGCCGGCAGAAGCGGAATCTCTTTTTGAAGAATTCTGCTCCTGGCTCCGCAAGGAGGGGCTCACCGTGGCCACGGGACGTTTCGGGGCGATGATGCGGATCGCCCAGGTTAACGACGGCCCGGTGACGATCCTTCTAGACAGCGGCAAGGCTTTCTAGCGGCGCCGGCCCTGTATCCCTGGAAGACGATCGGTTGAAAGCAGGCGGCGCCTGCTTCAACCTTATTTTAAAACAAGGACAATTTTCGAGGAGGGGAAGAGGATTGCAGTATCAGGCGCCCCGGGGAACCCGGGACCTTTTGCCGGGGGAGATCGAGAAGTGGCACTTTCTGGAGAATGTTTTTCGAGAGCTGAGCGCCCTTTACGGCTACGGTGAGATCCGCACGCCGCTGTTCGAGCAAACCGATCTTTTCGTCCGCAGTGTCGGCGAGGAGACCGATATTGTTTCCAAGGAGATGTACACATTCAAGGATCGCGGCGGCCGCAGCCTGACCCTGCGGCCCGAGGGAACGGCCCCGGTGGTTCGGGCGTACCTGGAGCATAATCTGCAGGAGGGGCCCCAGCCGGGCAAGTTTTACTATATCGGACCGATGTTTCGCTACGACCGGCCGCAGGCCGGGCGCTACCGCCAGTTCCATCAGGTGGGGCTGGAGCTCTTCGGAGCGGCCCAACCGGCCGCCGATGCCGAGATAATCGCCTTTTCGAGCAATTTCTTGAAGGCGCTTCGCCTGGAAAACTTTGATCTTGAACTGAACAGCGTCGGCTGTCCCGGCTGCCGCCCCGCTTACGGTGAAGTGCTGCGCTCTTTCCTGCGGCCGCTTCAGAAAGAGCTCTGCCCGGATTGCCGGCGCCGTTTCGAGGAGAATCCCCTGCGGGTTCTCGATTGCAAGGAGCAGCGCTGCCGCGAGCTGGTGCAGCCGGCGCCGCGGCTGCCGGATCACCTTTGCCCCGGCTGCCGGGAGCACTTTGCCGGGCTGCGTCGACTTCTCGAGGGGCTGCAGATTCCGTACCTGCTCAATCGGGGCCTGGTTCGCGGGCTCGATTATTACAGCCGCACCGCTTTCGAGTTTGTCCCCCGCGGCGACGGTGCGGCGGCGGGCTCCCTGGGCGGCGGCGGACGCTATGATTATCTGGTCGAGTACTGCGGCGGCCCGGCAACACCCGGTGTCGGCGCCGCTTTCGGTGTGGAGCGTCTGCTGACCGCGGCGGATTCTGCTGCCGCACCGCCGTTTACCGCCGCCACGGCGCCGCTCTTCATCGCTTCCGCCGGCGAGGGGCTCGCTGCGGAGACCCTCGGCCTTGCCGAGGAGCTGCGCCGCCGGGGTCTCGCCGTGGAGACAGAGCTGCTCGAGCGCAGCCTGAAGGGGCAGATGAAATATGCCGGCCGGAGGGGTTTTCCGGCAGTGCTGCTGCTGGGCTCGCGGGAGCTGGCGGCAGGAACGGTGACCCTGCGCCGCATGGAGAGCGGCGAGCAGGAGGAGCTGCCCCGGGA
>JAAZPS010000259.1 GCA_012797095.1 Bacillota bacterium
AGGCCGAAGGTGAGCAGCAGGGTCCGCCCCTCGGCCTGAAAACGCTCCTTGTAGAAGGAGGAGTCGAGAAAGGGGACGTCGGGGGCCCCGTGGGGGATCATCCGGATCTTGGCGGCGGGAACAGCGTAGACCTCCTTGAGCAGCCGCACCGCCATCTCCGCCTGCACCACCACCAGGGTGGAGAGCTCGCAGATGCGGCTCATCGTCTTCTTCTGCCCCGGAGTGGGCTCGGCGAGAATGGTATGGAAAGTGGTCACTGCCGGTTTCTTCAGCGCCCGCAGCAGGTGGATGATATAGCTGCCGTCTTCACCGCCGAAGATGCCGAATTCGTGCTGCAGGCAGACCACGTCGATGGGCGAAACATTGATAAAATCGGCGGCTCTCTGATAATCGCCGCGATGCTGATCGCGAATATGGAAGCTCACTTCGCTCTCGTAGGGGTAGCCCTGCGGCCTGTTGTTCAGGGCGATCACCTCGAAAAAGTTCTGTTCAACATTGGGATTCCCTTCCCGGTAAAGCTTCCGGAAATTGCCGGTCAGGTCGGCTGTATAGGTGGCTATGCCGCAGCGGCGCGGTGGATAGGTGGCCACGAAGGCCACTTTCAACGGTTCAAACAGGTTGCCGATAAACATAGTAACACCCCTTTTGTGATGATCAATTTCTTCAGTTCTATCCTTAACCTTTCCCCAAATCTATTTATTAATGATCCGCCGGTAGAGCTCGAAATAGCGCTTCACCATCACCTGAACGCTGAAGTTGGCCTCCACATGGGTGCGGCAGTCGCGGCGGCGGATCTCGCCGAGGCGCTGCAGCGCTGCCGGCGCCTCCTCATGGTGCTCCAGCAGGAAACCGGTCTCGCCGTGGCGGATCAGCTCGGGCATGGAGCCGCGGTTGCAGGCGATCACCGGGGTGCCGCAGGCCATCGCCTCGACGACGCTCAGGCCGAAGGGTTCGTCGAAGTTGATCAGATGCAGCAGGGCCAGCGCACCCCCCAGGAGGGCTCCTTTCTCCGCCGGGCCCACCGGCCCGATATAGCTGATCTGCTCGCCGTCGAGGTACGGAGCCACGGTGCGCTCGAAATAGGGGCGGTCCTGGATGATCCCCGCCATGATCAGCGGCTGCTCGACCCGGCGGGCCAGCTGCACCGCCTCGGCAGCACCCTTGTCGGGGTGGATCCGCCCGAAGAAGAGCAGGTAGCGCCCGGGCTCGCCGTGAAAGGGAAACTGCTCCACCGGGATCCCGTGATGGATCGTCGCGCTGTAGTCGAGATCGGGATGGCGGTCGGCGTCGCTGATGGAGACATAGTGCACCCGGTGGTTGTATTTGCGGTAGACCGGCACGATCTTGGGCGAGGAGAAGCCGTGAATCGTGGTCACCACCGGCGTCTTGATCAGCCCGGTATAGGTCAGCGGCAAAAAATCGTAGTGGTTATGGATCAGATCATATTCGTCCGCCTCTTCAAACAGAGCGGCGATATGGAGCGACTCCCATACCTTCGGGTCAAGCGACTCATCCTCGGCATAGGGGCGCGGTGCCACCGCCCGCAGACGGCCTTTGGTCAGGGAATCGGCGGTAGCGTAAAGGGTGACCGTGGCGCCCAGCTCGACCAGCCCCTCGGCGATCCAGCTGGCGATCTGCTCCCAGGGGCCGTAATGACGGGGCGGCGTGCGCCAGGCGACGGGAGACAGGATTGCTATTTTCATTCGGTCAGCAGGCAGCTCCCTCCCTCTGCCGGACAATCGAGCAGCAGATAGTCCAGGAGATTGTCGAGTTTGGCCATGGCCAGGCAGACGCAGGTATCGGCGGCTCCGTAATACATCAGCAGCTC
>JAAZPS010000029.1 GCA_012797095.1 Bacillota bacterium
GCCGCTGCACTCATCCTGCAGAACAATATCTAATCCTCGTTTTACTGCCAGCTTGTAATTTTTTTTGAACTGTGCGGTCCATTGCTCCCAGCCCGACCGTTGTAAGGTGGGGGAGGGCGCTTCATCTTCAGCAGCTCCGCGTAGCGAGCGATCATCGTTTGTATATTTCCTATTATTGATCAATTTTCTTATAAGCAAACATTGCCAATCGGACGTAAATATGCTATTTTACCTATATATCAATACTGTCTCTTATTATTAATGAATAATAACGTTACAATCAATGCTATAGGGGGCGATTGGATGTTTCTCAAAAAAGAATGGGTTTGGAACAAACCCATTGCATCGCCAGACGGTGCCGGAAGGGCAACAGTTAAAGTTGAAAATGGCCGTATCTTTTATGCCCAACGTTGGTCTGTTTACCACCCCTTGAACTTCCCCAATCTCCCCAACAGGCTGGCTCACGCGGAGAGCACAACGGGGGCCGTAAAATTTGTGGAATCATATGGTATATTAGGCTACCACTCGCTCATCGCGGAGCAATCAGATGATGAGCTGTTCACTACCGGCGATCCTCTCGGTTGGTTCTTGCATCAGGCCAAAACAGTGCGCTTTGCCCTTCAGATAATCAACGCTCTCCAGGAAAACAAAACGGAAGAACAGTTGAGCGATTTAATCAACAACGAAATGATGCTGGTGCCGATGAAAGTGCTCGTCAAAGACGCACAGGAAGAGACCAAGGGACCAGCGCACTGTTTTGCTGAAGGAGCGGATATTGTTTTCAGACCGGCACTTGATCGCGAGGGAAAACATAATCTGATCGCTTTTCAACTAGTTTGCCACCTCATAAATATTAACATTCAGAATGCTGTTCGAACCATTGGCATAAAGACAAAACGCTCTGTCCCGACTGAGCAGTACATTTTCACCCAACAGTTCGCTTTTCGCTCTCTTATCGAAGCAATCTGGTATATGATCGGCGATGCAGCTGTAAATTTAAATAGAAGAGGAGTGCGAATTTGTCAGGAATGCGGCTTGCCGTTTATCGTTACTGACAAGCGCCAAAAATTCTGCCCTGGTGATCCGTTTTCATCAGGATCACTGTGCGGTGGGCGCAATAGGATAAGAAAGTATAGAAAGAGTGATAACTGAAGATAGCCCTCATCATTTAAGGGGACATGTTCTCAACATTTCAAAATCTATGTCGCAAGAAAATATTTCCATTGAGTAAAGCCGCCCCAACCCTCTCCAAAACAACGAAATTATAAATAAACGATACAATGCTATCACTTTGAAATATTCAGCTATTTATTTGCGATATTTTATTATTTTTTTAGTGACAACTATTCGACATTACGAAGAGCCTCGCATCCAAATTAACATTTATATAACGCTACGCACCACCTTATTATTTACTATATAGCGTTACTTGCATCGTCAACAATGTCTCAAACCAACAGACGAGCTCACCGTAACGGTAACGGTCGTCGACTCGCGGACAGATGCGGAAAAATATGATGCTGCCGGCGGCGACGTCACCAAGCCCTACGGCGAGCCGACCACGGCAGATGATGTTGCTGCTGCCATCACCGTAACCGACGAGGACGGTAATCCCCACAACGACTACACCGTGGAGGTGGACCCGGAGGCGGATCTGCCTGATGGAGAGACACCGGGCGAGTACGAGATCCCCGCTAAGGTGATCTACCCCGACGGTTCTGAAGATGAGGTCACGGTAACGGTGACCGTAACAGATAGATTTCCCGATAGCTACAGCGGAAGCAGCAAGGTGGTAAACAAGCCCTTCGGGGAACCTGTAACAGAAGAAGAGGTCAAGAATGCAATTGCCATTAAGGACAAAGATGGCAACCCGTACGTTGGTGAATTTGACATTATCGTCGATGCTGCTGATTTGCCGGATGGACAGACTTCTGGTGAGTATGCCATACCGGTGACCATAGTATATCCGGACGGCCAGACAGAAAGAATTATCGTAATTATTCTAGTAGGGGATGATGCGCTTGTTGATCCAGAAAAACCGGCGCTCCCACAAGCTGATGGAGGAGCGACAATACCCTATCAGCTTATCGGCCTATTCCTGATAGTTCTTGCAGCGGTGGCAGGTAAAAAAAGAAAGCGCGAGGCAAGTTTCTAGATATTCAACGCCTCGGCAGCAAAAGAAGCTTTCAGCAATAAAAGCAACAATGGTGCTGAAGTTCAACCGGTGAGCTTTGGCACCATTGTTTTCTAATGCCGTTTTGTAACGACAATCATCTTCATCCGCCCTCGTCTTTTTAACGAGGCACAGCGGCGTTCCGGACAATTTGCATTTTGTTAGATCGGTTGGTGGGGGATGGGGGAGGGGCGCCTGATCTCGAGCAGCTCTGCATAGCGATCGATCATCTTTTCGGCGGCAGCGCCGGCGGAGAGAGCGGCCGCATTGTGCCGGGCACAGCGGCTCATCCTTTCATACAGGGGGCGATCCTGCAGCAGCTTGATCACGGCGGCAGCGAACCGCTCCGGTGATTCTTCCGTCAGCAGGCCGTCCTCGCCGTGCAGCACCATCTCTGCAGACCCGGTGGCATTGATCGCCACCACCGGCAGAGCGGCGCTCTTCGCCTCGCCGATAACGAGCCCCTGGGTCTCCGTCACCGAGGGAAAGACGAACAGGTCCGCCCCGGCATAGCAGTGGATCAGCTGACGGCGCGGCAGCAGGCCGGTAAAGGTAACCTTGCTTTCCAGGCCCAGGGTACGGCAGCGGCTGCGCAGCTGCTCCTCTTGCGGGCCGCCGCCGGCGATAACCAGCGCCAGTTCAGGGGAAGCCTGCTGGGCCAGATAGAATGCTTGCAACAGAAACAGAAGATTTTTCTCCTTTCCGAGCCGCCCGACAAAAAGGAGCACCCTGGCCTGCGGACCGATCCGGTAATTATCGCGCAGCCAGCCCGGGTCGGCCTTTTTGAGCTCTTCCAGATCGTTGCCCGTGGGGATAACCGCAACGGGCACATTGACCCCGATCTCGGCGAGATAGCTCTCCACTGGACCGGAGGGCGCCACCACCAGCTGACAGCGGTTGCAGAAATCCCGGGCCACGGCCTGGGCCAGCAGCCTGACCGCCTGCTGGGCCACAGGCAGGTAATGAGCGTAATGCTCGTAAAGGGTGTGAAAGGTGAAGACCAGCGGCAGACCGTGCTGCTGCGCCGCTGCAGCCCCCAGGCGGCCCAGCAAAAAAGGCGAGTGGACGTGGATGATCTCCAGATTGCAGCGGCGGATCGTCGCGCCCAGCTGCGCCGACAGGGGGATGGGGATGGCAAAATCGGGCATGGTTGGTGCGGGGATCGAGGCGAAGCGAAAGATATTATCTTCCTTCGGATACCGGGTCAGCGGGTAGGACGGCCCGAAGATATAGACCGTGTGGCCGCGCCTTTTGAATTCCCGGGTGAAAAGATCGATCGAGCGAACCACGCCGCTGGTGTAAGGCCGGTAACTGTCGGTGAAAAAGCCGATGCGCACACCATTACCTCCAGCTAACTGATCACATCTTCCCCGGTGTGCTCAACCACCGGAGGGCTTCGTAGAGCCAGGGCCACTGGGCCCCGTTGCCCCCTTCTAGATCGAGCTGATCCCCGGCGGGCCTGTAGCCCAGTTCCGGGTGCGGGCCGGAGAGCAGCACCCGCCCCCGCCCCAGGGGGAAGGCGATCACCGCGGCCTCGCCGTTGGCGCGGTAGCTTGCCAGAACGTCGACGCCGGGGTCTAGCCCGGTAAAGCAGGGTCCGTCAAAATACCAGATCTCCATACTTTCACCAAAATCCTGATTGAACGGAATCTCCCGGTTCAGCTCGATCGCAGCAAGGGAACCCCAGCCGATATTCAAGGGACCGGCCGCCTCGCCGGAAAAAAGTTTCAGCGGATAATCCAGATGTTTGCCCTGCCAGACCATCGTTGCAGAGGCATAGTAGGCTCCGGCGCAGAAACCGACAAAGCTGCCGCCCTGTTCGACAAAGGTGCGGATATTGGCATGATACCCGACGTAGTGAAGATACTCGGAGCTGAATCCGCCGACGAAAACAAGGATATCGCAGAGCTTACCCAGATCGGCGCTGCCGAGGGTCTCCTGATCGATCTCGACAGAGTCGAGTCCGTAGCGGTCCAGAAAATTATGCATCGCCGCCAGGTCCGGATCCCAGCTGCCCCGTCCGGTGTAGAGGCCGACTGTCGGCTCGAACGGTTCCGGAACAACCGGGTCGACGACCGGTTTGGTGGGGGGCGGCTCGAGAGTATCCGCCGGGGGAGGTGCCGCGCCGGGGCGGGTCACAAGATAGATTCCCCCCGCCGCCAGGGCGAGCAGGGTTACTGCCAGCAGGATCAATGCAAAAAGGCGTATTCTGGTCATATCGATCTATTCACCATCTGTTCGAGGGATATTTGCGCCGGGCCTAGACCGGAATGGAAGGCCGCGGGCCCGGCCCAATTATATCACTGCGCTCCGCCGGAATAAAGGTCCGCCTGATTTTGGAAACGGCTCGCGATCACTTTTTACCTAGTAGCATAACCGGGCGGCCTTATTTTATGTTAGAATATCGTTATGCCTATCTACACCAGAATAATTTCAACGGGCATGAGAATGTGAGGCTTCCTTCATGGTTCAGGATATGACCAAAGGCTCGGTCATGCGGCAGATAGTGATCTTTACCATCCCCCTCTTCATCGGTAATCTATTCCAGCAGGCCTACAATTTGGTCGATGCCGTTGTGGTCGGCCGCTTTGTGGGTAAGGATGCTCTCGCCGCCGTGGGAACCAGCTTTCCGGCTCTTTTCCTGCTCATTGCCCTGGTTATGGGTCTGACCATGGGCGCATCGGTCGTGGTTTCACAGCTTTTCGGAGCAGGTGAGATCGAGAAGATGCGCCGGGCTATCTCGACCACGCTGTTCTTCCTGCTCGGCTGCGCCCTCAGCCTGACGGTGATCGGCCTGCTCGTCTCCAGGAAGCTGCTCCTGCTGCTGCAGACGCCGCCCGAGGTGCTCGAGGACGCTGTCATCTACCTGCATATCACCTTTGCCGGCCTGCTGTTCGTGTTCCTCTACAACACCATCGCCGCTTTTTTCAGAGCCCTGGGCGATTCAAGAACACCGCTCTATTTTCTGATCATCTCCTCGCTGCTCAATATCGTGCTGGATCTCCTGTTCGTCCTTCGCTACAACATGGGGGTGGCCGGTGTGGCCTGGGCCACGGTGATCGCCCAGGCGATCTCGGTGGTGATCAGCATCGCCTATATCTACTGGCGGGTCGATCTGCTCAAGCTCTACCTGAAAGATCTGGTCTTCGATCGCAAGATCTTCGCCGAAGCGGTCAGGCTGGGCATCCCGGCCGCGATCCAGCAGACCATCCTCTCCCTCGGGATGGTCGCCGTCCAGGGACTGGTCAACTCTTTCGGCAGCGTCACCATCGCCGCCTACACTGCAGCGGTCCGGATCGACTCCATCGCAATGATGCCGATCATGAACCTGGGGATGGCCGTCTCCACCTTCACCGCCCAGAATATCGGTGCCGCCAAGCTGGCCCGGGTCCGTCGCGGTTACAGGCAGACACTGGCCATGGTTGCAGCCTGCTGTGTGGCCACCACGGCGATCGTGCTACTTTACGGCCCGAAGCTGATCGCGCTGTTCATCGACGCCAGCGAGATCGAGGTGATCGCCCAGGGCAACGATTATATCACCGTGGTCTCGTTCTTCTATATCGTCATGGGCCTGCTCTTTGTCACCAACGGCGTGCTCCGCGGCAGCGGCGATATGACCGTCTCGATGATCTCGACCATAATCAGCCTCTCGGCAAGGGTTATCTTCGCCTACATCCTCTCCTCGAAACCGGAGATCGGCTACCGCGGGCTGTGGTGGTCGATCCCGATCGGCTGGGGTTTCGGCTTTGTGGTCGCCTATATCCGCTACTGCAGCGGCAAATGGACGGAGAAGGGTGTCGTCAGGACGCTCGCCGGCCCCGCCGCAGAGACGGAGACCTTGCCCCCTGCCTGAACGGTTCTACAAGCGCCGTTCCAGGCATACTGATAGATGATCTCTTGATCGGAAATGGGGGAGAGGGATGGAGCAGCTGACCACGTACGGCGTTGCCCTTGTTCCGGTGATCATCGGCCTCTCGGAGCTGCTGAAACGGTTTGGTCTGCCCAACCGGCTCATACCGCTGGCCGCGATGGCGATGGGCCTCTTCTTTTCCTTTTTTTACCTGGCACCCGGCGAACCGAAACAGGCGATCCTGCTCGGCGTGGTTCTCGGCCTATCGGCAGTCGGCCTATTTTCCGGAACGAAGAATACGATCATGAGCCGGCGCGAATAAGAATCGCTTTTTAGAAATATTCCGGGGCGAAACGGTCAGAAGCGATAAATGCTGCGCAGCGACTTGCCAGAGCGGCCGAACCTGCCGCCGGGAATGAAGGTTCCGGCAGGGTAACAAGGTATGGCCGTGTCGGCTCATTGTAGCGACGGTGAATCGGATTGCCTGCTGCCGGATAGTTGAACGAGGCAGTGCTGCTGAACGATCGAGAATTAGAGCGCGAATCTTTCTTGAAGAAAGGGACAAGCTTGCAGGGCAGCAGCTGATCTTTTTAACAAAACAGCAAAGACAGTCAGCGTGCTTTGAAAAGCTGTTCAAACCCCTCCAAAAGTTTAATTTTCTTATTGATCCCCCTCTTAGTTTACATAAGATACATTATCGGAAGTTAAATCTAGAAATTATCCAGCCCCGAAAACAGCTGAATCGGACCCCCAGGGGCTTTTACGAACCGCCGGGAAACCTGCGGCCACTGCAGCCATGAGTATTGACCGACCAACCGCCTCTGTCAAGCCGCTCCGCAGCTTCTTCCCTGTCAGCCCGAGGGCGCAAGCCCGCAGGATCTCTGCCCGGCGCTTGCAGCAAGGTACTGCCTCGCTGGCGCCACCCTGAAACAAAAAGGTTTGCCCCGGGACCGCCGCCCGCTCAGTGCGCGTCTCGCCACAGCCTCTCAGAGCCTCTCCGTAAGCGCTTCAGGTGATAACCCATCCACCCCTACCATCTGACGGGCTCACAGAGCCGCTTTCGGGCCTCGACCGGTGGCTAAAGCTTATCCGGGTTGCCTTACCCGTGCACAGCGGCTCAGCGGCGCCCGGCCCGCCTCTATATTTGATTTGCAGCGCTCATTTTCCGATCCCGTCGCCGGAACAACCTGCACCGCTGCTCACCGCTGTACCGGCTCGGTCAGGGCTGCATAACCTTGTTCAGGCCGAAGCATCGGCCGCAGGCTGCTCCCGACCTGGCCGGATCGGAGCATCCTGCCGGAGCGGCGCCGGCCGCCCGGCACTATCTGGCGCTTGCATATGAGCCGGGGGGTTGGCACCGCCCGGGCGCAGCTCCCGCCTGCGCTGCTCCCCCCACCCCCCACTCCTTCCAGTATCTTACAATGAGCCCGGATCGGCCCACCGCCACAGCGGCCATCTGCCGGGAAAAAGCGCCGAGCAGTTAAAATCATGATATAATCACTGTTAAAGGGAAATGAGGTCAGGCCCGTGAAACCGCTGACACCGCAGCAGCAAAAAGTACTTGCCTTTATTCGCCGCCATATCGAGGAGCAGGGCTACCCCCCATCCGTCCGCGAAATATGTCGGGACCTCGGGTTCTACTCCAGCTCCACGGCGCATCACTACCTGGAAAAGCTTGAAGATAAGGGTTATATCGAACGGCACCCCTCCCGGCCCCGGGCCATCCGGATCATCGAACCGGGCGGCAGCTCCCCGGAGCCGCAGTGCCGCTACATTCCCCTGATCGGCAAGATCAGGGCGGGCCGGCCGCTCTTTGCCGAGGAAAATTTCGAGGGCCTCATCCCGGTCTCTGCAGAGCTCTGCACCGGCGGGGAATACTTCGTGCTGCGGGTGGTCGGGGCAAGCATGTCCGGCGCCGGGATCGAGGACGGCGATCTGGTGATCATCCGCCGGCAGGAGAACCTGGAAAACGGCGAGATCGGGGCCTTCCTGCTGGGCGATGAGGCGACGATCAAGCGTTTTTACCGGGAAAAGGAGCAGATCCGCCTTCAACCGGCCAATGATCGCTTCGACCCCATCCTCACACGCGATCTGGTGATCCTGGGCCGCGTCACCGGCCTCTTCCGCCGTTTTTGAGATCGGGTCAAGCCCTCTCCGCCGCCCCTTCCTTTCGCTGTAACGCTCCATCAGGCCGGAAGGGCACCGCATATTTGCCCGAAAGCGTCCCCTCGTCTGTCTTTTCAGTCAACCCTGAAGAATGATTCATCAAATTCGGCCCTATCCCGGTACCGCTCCATGAACGCTCCGGGGAGAACAGCGATATTGGAAAACAGGGTTGGATTCACCTCGATACCGGCCTCGTGCAGGGCCTTCACCACATCTTCCGGCGAGGGAGGGCATCCCTTCACCGCGATCATCCTGTTGATATTGGGATGATCCTTGTTCAATCTGTACATGCACTGACCGAGCAAAATGGTGGCTCCCATGCCCGGCGCCGGCGCCATCCTCTTTCCGGTGAGCACCTCGATATTGTCCCAGGGCTCGCCGTTCCAGGCCTGACGGATGGCGATAAGGATCAGCCCGGTCAGCGCCGAGCAGTACGTACACATGGTGTCATCAAATTTGCGGTAAAAGAGCCCCTTGATCCCCGTTCTGGCCAGGGCCACCGGCATCTCGCCATTTTCGTCTATGCTGTAATCAAAGGTATAGTCGTGCACCGCCGCCACCTTCTCGATATCCTCGCCGACGATCTTCAGAGCGGACAGCTCCAGCGAACGGCCCCGCTTCCTCGCCGCCTCCACCAGATAGGGTACCTCCTCCGGGTTGTAGCCCAGGATCTTGGCCCCAACCATATCCGCCGCCAGAATATCGGTGGAAGCGATCAACAGGTTGCTGCGCTTGGCCCTGCCGTCAAAGGAGGGCCCCCGCTCCAGCGAAAAGATCCCGTCGATCAGGGTGAAGATGGGCGGCATCTTGTCTGCTAGCCGGGACACATGGTAGTGCAGATTTTTACCGGAATCGGCATTGTGGCATCTTTTCCGGGAAGCGGTATTGATCGTCCCCTTCAGGTTCTTGATCCCCAGGCTGACCACGGTCTGGCTGTGCGATTTCATCACAGGCAGATCGATGACCAGATCGCTCTCGAGGATATCCCGGTTGAAGCTCAGGGTGATTCCGTCCCCCAGATCGACCCTTTCAAACGGCCGCTCCATCACATTGATGAATTTGACGCCGTACCTTTTCCCCAGAAGATCGTAGCCCAGACTCTCGGAAGCGTGGGCGGCGAGTGCATCGTCCCCGAAAATATCCACAATGCCCTCGCCGATGGTGATATCGTCGACCCCGTGCTCCTTCAGCAAGATCACGATATCCTCGACGACCCGGGAGGTGGTGATCACTCCCCACTTTGGAAAGACACTCTCGCTGCTCCAGAAAACAATATTCGGTTTTATAAAGACGCGCGCCCCGGAGCGCAGCGCGTCAAACCCACCGCAGCTAAAGACGGCTTTTTTGACCGACTCGTACGGTTTTTCGTAACGTGTGATTGATACTATGTTGTCGCGCATATCTTTACATTCCCCTTTCTACTGTTTCCAGCAGTAATGCTGCCCGGATCGGAAGGCGGCGGTGCTCACGGAGCAACCAGCGCCCTGGCAGCGGCGCAGGTGGCGTAGAGGGCATGCGGCAGAGTCAAGCCGCCCTGAAGAAAGACAGCGTAAGGTTCGCGCAGCGGCCCGTCGGCCGTCAGCTCCCCGGTCGCCCCCTGATAGAACGTTCCCGCAGCCATCACTACCGGGTCCTCGTAACCCGGCAGCGGCCCCGGCTCCGGGGTGAGATAGGCTTCAACCGGCGAGGCGCCCTGCACCGCCCGGCAGAAGCGAAGCAGCTTCGCCGCGCTCCCCAGAATGA
>JAAZPS010000260.1 GCA_012797095.1 Bacillota bacterium
CTATCCCATCGATGAATGCCGCGACTGCTCCTTCAGCGGGGTTTTCAACGAAAGCTGCCCCCGCTGCGGCAGCAGCGCCATCCGCCGGATCAGGCGCATTACCGGTTATCTTTCCACCGATGATCGTTTCAACGCGGCGAAGCGCGGCGAACTGAAGGAGCGCCGGCCCCATTTCACGCCGCGCGAGCAGCAGTGAAGCTGCGCCTGGCCGGGATCGTTCCTGAATCGATCGTTGACGGGCCGGGGCTCCGCCTGACGCTTTTCTTTCAGGGCTGCCCGCACCGCTGCCCCGGCTGCCACAATCCGGAGACGCATGATCCGGCAGGCGGTCGGGAGGCCGCTGCGGCGGATCTGCTGGCACAGATCAGGGCGTCCCGGGGGATCGACGGGGTCACCTTCTCCGGCGGCGAGCCCTTTGTTCAGGCAGCCGCCCTGGCCGGTTTGGCCGAGGGGATCCGCGGTCTGGGGCTCGATCTGGTGCTCTATTCGGGGTTCACCTTTGAGGAGCTGCTCCGGAAAAGCAGCTCCGATGAACAGATCGGCCGTCTGCTCCGGGCGGGAACGCTTCTGGTGGACGGCCCCTATGTCGAGGCCGAGCGCGACCTGACCCTGCCCTACCGGGGCTCCCGCAACCAGCGGCTGATCGATCTGCCGGCCTCGCTGAGCCGGGGCGCCGCGGTGGAGCGGGCGGTAAAAGAGGGGATCTGCTAGATGGCTGCTGCTGCGGTGGAGCAGGGTTTTCAGCTGCGCCGGTACGGGGCGCTGGCCTACCTGCGGGCGCCGCTGCTGGAGGGCTGCCGCGGGGTGGTTCATGCTTTCTCCACCCGCCTGGGCGGCTGCAGCACCGGGACGCTGACCTCGCTCAATACCGCCTTTCATACCGGCGATCGCTGCGACCGTGTCCTGGAAAACCGGCGCCGTTTTCTGGAAAGGTGCTCCTTTCACCCGGATGATGTTGTTGCCGCCGTCCAGGTGCATGGGGCCGGAATTCGCCGGGTCGAGGCCGCCGATCGCGGGCGCGGCGCCCGCCCGGACAGCTTCCTCGGCGAAGGCGATGCCCTGGTGACGGCGATCCCCGGCCTGCCGCTGACCGGCTATGCCGCCGACTGTCTGCTGCTCTTCATCGCGGCACCGGATGTGCCCGCAGTGGCGCTGGTTCATGCCGGATGGCGGGGTACCCTGCAGCAGATCGCACCGGCTGTGGTCAGGGAGCTGCACCTTCATTTTGGGGCGGATCCCGCGGTCATGCTGGCCGCGCTCAGCCCCGGCATCTGCGGCCGCTGCTACACTGTCGACCGCGATCTGGGCCGGGATTTTGCCGGGGCGGGCTGGAGCGGCGCGCCCTACCAGTGGGCGGGAGCAGCGGGCCGGATTCATCTCGATCTGGCGGCGATCAACCGGGAACAGCTTCGCCGGGCCGGCATCGAGGCCGGACATCTGGCCGGATGCAGCTGGTGTACCGGTTGCCATCCCCGGCTGTTCTACTCGTACCGCCGTGAGAAGGGGCAGACCGGCCGGATGATGGGGCTTATCGCCCTGAGCGGTGAGTCTGTTGCAGAGGAGGCGGATCAGCGTTGAGCAGGCGCCGGCGGAAAACTGCGGCTGTTTCGCAAAGTCACCTGGAGGTGCTGCCGGGCAAGGGGCGCCGTTTTGCCCATCTCGGGAAACTCTCCGTCTTTTATATCATCCTGGGCCTTTTCGCTCTGCTGCTGCTGCAGGCGGCGTACCACTGGATGGAGCCTTTTATTCTCTCCCGGCGGCTGCAGATCGTCAACGCGGCAGTGGGCCGGATCGAAAACAGGGTCGCCGTGGAGGGTCTGCTCACCAGGCCGGAGCAGCTGCTCACCGCCCCCTGCAGCGGGGTGATCGTGGAGCTGGCTCCCCCAGGAGAGCGGGTTCCCACCGGGACAGCCGTTGCCTCCATCCTCCCCCTGACCGCCGCGGAGAAGGACAGCCTTACCGGGACGGCCGGCCCGTCGGAGAGCAGCACCTGGGATAAGGTGAAGCGCTCTTTTCTGGAGTGGCTCGGCATCGAGGCCGGCGCGGCGGAGCCTGCCGGAGAAGGCAATCTGCTCACCGAAGCGCTGCTCTGGCGGCAGGAGGATACAGTAACCCTGATCAGCCCCGAGGCGGGCCTGCTGCTGCACCGGCTGGACGGTTGGGAAGGGCTCGGTGAAAGGGCTTACCTGCACGCGGAGCAATTTGCCGAGGGCTCCTCGGATGAATTTGCTGCTGCCGAGGGGGTCTGGGTGGAAGAAGGGCAGCCGGTGCTGAAACTGATCGATAACTGGCAGTGGTATTACAATCTGCTGCTACCGCTCGATCAGGGGCGAACCCTGGCGGCACGGGAGAACGTTCTCTTCGAGTTTCCCTTTGCTCCGGAGAGCTCCGTCACGGGCGCCCTCATCGCCGCGGAGATCGATTCAGCCGCCGAGGAGGTCCGGTTGACCTACTGTATTGCGCAGCAGTTTGCCGGCTTTGAAGATCTGCGCTGGTCCGCTGCGGAGATCGTTCTGGAGCGCAAAGAGGGGATCCTTATCCCCGCAACGGCCCTGGTGGAGCGGGAAGGCCGGAGCGGGGTCTATCTCAACCGGGGCGGCGC
>JAAZPS010000261.1 GCA_012797095.1 Bacillota bacterium
ATATCCATCTCTGGCGCTCCTGTCTGTTATGCTTATTGTCTTCTTCGACAGAAGCAGTCCTGGTACCTTCCTGAAAGTGGAGAAAGAGATATTATTTTTTCAAAGAACAAGGGTGCGGAAGATCAGATGTAATCGAAGATAGATAAATTTTCTGGGCGGGAGAGGGGGAAAAACCATCCGCAATTTTCCTAGGAAACGGTTGGGCGATATGCTCGTTGAAGCAGGCATGGTCAACGAGCAGCATCTCAAAGAGGCGATCGCTGAACAGGTCACGACCCACAAACGGCTCGGTCAGATTCTGCTCGACAAGAATCTTATTACCGAGGATGAGCTGCTGGAGACCCTGGAGCGGCAGCTGGGTGTGGGCCATGTTGATCTGCACAGCTTGACCCTTGATACCGAGGTGGCCACGTCGATCCCGTTTTCACTGGCCAAACGCCACCTGGTGATCCCCGTAGAGCAGAAAGAGGGGGTGCTGAAGCTGGCGATGGCCGATCCGATGAACGTAATCGCCATTGATGATGTCGAGATGTACACCGGATCAACCGTTGTGCCGGTAATCGCCTCGGAGAGCTCCATCACCGAGGCGATCGATCAGCTCTTCAGCCTTGCCGAGACTGCTGCTGAGGACGGCAGCACGGTCAAGCAGAGCGAGGAAGAGGTGGCCCGGCTGCGCGCCCTGGTGGAGGAAGCGCCCATCGTCAAGGTGGTCAATTCGCTGATTCACCAGGCCGTCAGGGAAGGCGCCAGCGATATCCATATTGAACCCCTCGAGAAGAGGGTTCGCGTGCGCATGCGCATCGACGGGGTGCTCCAGGATCTGATGACCCCGCCCAAGGATACCCAGCCGCTGTTGATCTCGCGGATCAAGATCATGGCCAATCTTGATATCGCCGAGCGCCGGCTGCCCCAGGACGGTCGGATCACCATTCAGGTGGGGCTGAAGGATGTCAATATGCGCATCTCCACCCTGCCGACGATCCACGGGGAAAAGGTGGTCATCCGGCTCCTGGATCGCGACAAGGTGATCTTGCCCCTGGACGGGATCGGTTTTTCGGAGAACAATTATCAGAGCTTTCTTAACTTTCTACTTAGCCATACCGGGATGATCCTGGTAACCGGGCCGACCGGCAGCGGCAAGACGACAACGCTTTATTCCGCCCTGAACTACCTGAACCGGGTTGAAGATAATATCATCACCGTGGAGGATCCGGTGGAATACCGCCTCGACGGGATCAACCAGGTCCAGGTGAATACGCGGGTCAATCTCACCTTTGCCACCGCCCTGCGCAGCATCCTGCGCCAGGACCCCAATATCATCATGATCGGCGAGATCCGCGACCTCGAGACGGCCGAGATGGCCACCCGGGCCGCCCTCACCGGTCACCTCGTCCTGAGCACGCTGCACACGAACGATGCCTGCTCCACGGTGACCCGGCTGATCGATATGGGCGTGGACAGCTACCTGATCACCTCCTCCCTGATCGGGGTGGTCGCCCAGCGGCTTGTCCGCAAGATCTGCAACAACTGCCGTGAGGAATACCGCCTCTCCGGGCAGGATCGAGCCCTCTACCGCACCGCCTTCGGCATGGATCCCCCGGAGATGCTGCAGCGCGGCCGGGGCTGCCGGCAGTGCAACGAGACCGGCTACCGCGGTCGTTTCGGCATCCACGAGGTGCTGCCCATCAGCCGCGAGCTGAACCACCTTGTTCTCGAGGGAGCCTCCGCCGATCAGCTCCAGAAAAAGGCGATGGAGCAGGGCATGGTCCCCCTGATCCATGAAGGGGTCCGCCGGATCAAGAACGGCGAGACCACCG
>JAAZPS010000262.1 GCA_012797095.1 Bacillota bacterium
CAGTCCGGCCCTTTCACCGGCCACCAGGAGATTCTCCAGCGGCGGGACCATCAACCGCCCATCGCGCTCGATGAGGCCGCTGAAGCGGATCGAATTTCCCCGGCTTCCCCCTAGGGGATCGCGGAATATGGCCCTTTCGAAGCCTTTCAGACGGCGTAAAAACGGCAGCGGCAGGGACGGCACCATCATCTTGATCGCCCCGGTATCGAGCAGGATCAGGTTGTGTGCGTAAGTTTCGGAGCTGTACTGGCGGCAAGCCTTGATCTGCAGCATCAGTTCGCTCTGTGCGCTAAGGATCTCCGCCGGCAGGGGGATCACGATCAGCCCTTTCGCTTTAACCTCGGCCAGCAGCCAATCGGCCAGCGAGCTCGGCTCGATCTCGCAGGAACCGCTGAAATATCCCGGCGCGCCGCTCCGCCGCAGGATCTTTGTTTCCGTGGCTCCAGCCTTCACCGCCACGCTCACCCGGGGGCCGAACGTGGGGCAGCGATAGATACACATGGCGCAGCCGTTGCCGAAACGGCGGCAATTGCCCGGGGGACCGGCTGTCCCGGTAGCATCGATAAACAGATCGCCGGCGAGCAGCTTCTCCTGTCCCTTCCTCTCGATGATCCCGACGGCCTCGATGCGGGCGCCCCGGGTAACCGTATCGACGGCGCGGCACTGGCGCAGCAGCCTGACCCCGCGGCGCTGCAGCAGCTGCTCAACGGGCAGCTCCACCTTCTCGACATCGTAGAGCGAAGCGTGCCGGTGCCCGGGAAAATCGAGACCGGTATGGCGGGCCGCCGCATCGGTTACAGCGATCAGCGCCCCCGCTCCCAGCAGCTTGAGCTCCTCGGCGGCGGTAAAGCGGCCGTTGTTGCGCATGATACCCCCGACCAGCCCGGAGGCAAGGAGCCGGTCCGTTCGCTCGATCAGGGTCACCGCCAGACCTTTCCCGGCAGCCACCAGCGCCGCCGCACAGCCGGCCCAACCGCCGCCGACCACGATCAATTGCTCCACTGTTACCACCGCCCTCTGCAGATAGTCAACCGAATATCAGCCGGCAGACGACCACCGCTGCAATGAAGCCGCCCAGATCCGCGAGCAGGCCCGTGGGCAGGGCGTGGCGGCTGCGATAAACGCCGGCCGCTCCAAAGTAGACCGTCAGCACATAGAGCGTCGTCTCGGTGCTGCCGATCATGGTCGAGGCGATCCGCCCGATCAGGGAATCGGCCCCCTGGCGCTCCATGATATCGGCCCCGATGGCCAGGGAGGCGCTGCCGGAGAGGGGGCGCATCACCGCCAGCGGCAGCAGCTCCACCGGCAGCTGCAGCCGATCCAGGAGCGGACCGAGGCCCCGGGCCAGCAGTGCCATCGCCCCGGACTCCTGAAACAGGGTGATCGCCACCAGCATCGCCACCAGGTACGGGATCAGCCGCACCGAGATGGTGAAACCCTCGGCAGCCCCCTCGATGAAGCGTTCAAAGATATCGACCCGGCGCCGAAGCGAGCCCACGACAGCCACCACGATCAGAATGGGAATCAGCCAGACAGCAGCGGTGCCGGCAAACCGCAGCGGGTTCATCGTTTTATCTTCCGTCGCAGAAAGCGATCCGCGATCAGGGCCACCGTCGTGGAGCAGAGCGTCGCCACGATGGTGCTGCCCAGGATATCGGCCGGATTGAGCGCACCGGCCGCCGCCCGCAGGGCCATCACCGTCGTCGGGATCAGGGTAATGCTCGATGTGTTCAACGCCAGGAAGGTGCACATCTCGTCGGAGGCGCTTCGCCCGTACGGGTTGATTTTCTGCATCTCCTCCATCGCCTTGATCCCGAAAGGGGTCGCCGCATTGCCCAACCCCAGGATATTGGCACTCAGATTCATCAGGATGGCGCTCATCGCCGGACTTTCCGCCGGCACCTGCGGAAAAAGCAGCCGCGCAGGCAAGCGAAGCAGTCGGTTAAGCCAGCCGATTATTCCTGAAGATTCCAAAAGTTTCATCATTCCCAGCCAAAAGGTCATTGTCCCGATCAAGCCGAAAGCGACCTTGACCCCGCGCTCGGAGGCTTCGAAAATCGCCGGAGTGATCACCGCCATATCACCGCGCAGCGCTGCGGTCAGGATGGAGATGCAGATCAGCGCCGCCCAGAGGTACCCGATCAAGCTGTCAACCCCCCGTACAGCAAAGTGTCAAACAGCAGTTTAAGATAGCGGAAAATGCTTTTCCTGGCGACGGGCCCCGCGGCGATGAGACCGACCCGGCCCAGCAGCTGTTCCTGCAGGTAAACCTCCGCCGCGCCCACCCTCTCCCCCGCCGCCAGCGGAGCCGTCAGGGGCTCATCGAGAACGATCCGGTAGCTGAGCTGCGCCCCTTCATCCGGCTGCAGCGCCAGATAGAGATCTTCGCCCGGGGCGACCTCTGCCCGCCGGCTGCCCTTGACAACCTCCGCTGTGCAGATAATATTATTTTGCGCAAATATCTTCTGCTGCCGGAAGTGCCCGTAACCATAATCGAGTAGCAGGGCGGCATCCTCCCACATCTGCGGCGCGTCCAGAAGCACGCAGACGAGCTGCCAGCGTTCGCGGGTGGCCGAGCCGACGAAGCAGCGGCCCGCCTCCTTCGTCCACCCGGTCTTCACCCCGTCGCCCCCGGGGTAAAGCTCGAGCAGCCGGTTCTGATTGCTCATGATCCGGTCCCAGGGCTGCCCCGGCCAGGAGATCGTGCAGACAGGGGTGGCGATGATCTCGCGGAAACGGCTATTTTCCAGCGCTTCGCAGGCGATCAGGGCCTGATCGTGGGCGGTGCTGTACTGCTCTCCGCCGGGCAGGCCGTGGGGGTTGGCGTAGCGGGTATCCTTCGCCCCCAGGGCCAGCGCCCTCCGATTCATCAGCGAGACAAACTCCTCGCTGCTCCCTCCGATATGGGCGGCGATCGCCGCGGCGGCATCATTGCCCGAGCGCAGCATCAAACCGTAAAGCAGCTCGCCCAGTGTCTTGATCTCACCCTCTTCAAGCCAGATCGAGGAGCCCTCCGTCTCTGCAGCCGCCCGGCTGACGGTGATCCGATCTGCCTCGCCGCCGTGCTCGAGGGCCAGCAGGGCGGTGATGATCTTTGTTGTCGAGGCGATCGGCTGGCGACGGTGCTCATCTTTTTTCCAGAGAACCCTTCTGCTGGCACGGTCCATCAATATGGCCGAGCGGGCGCTGATCGCAGGCTCATCAGCCGCCACCGCCGGGAAATGAAACAGGATTGTTAACAGGTAGACCCCGATCAGGACGGCCCGCCGCACTTTTTTCATGATCCCCGCTCCCGGAGAAGATCGTTGTACCGGTATTGTTCATAAATATTCCCGGGAGGTTGGATTTATGTTTATCCGCTCGAGCTGTAAACCGGCCCTAGCGGTAGCGGCCCCGCTCCGGCTCCTCCATCTCCTGAGTGCTTTTGCCGCCGCGCCGGTCAACAAGTTCCCGGATCTTCTCCACCATCTGCGGCGCCAGATCGATGAGCCGGTCAAAGACAGCGTTGCGGTCAACCGGTAGAAGGCGCACCTGCCCCTGCCCGGCAACGAGAAAAGCAACGGGCTGAACCAGAACACCGCCGCCGCTGCCCCCGCCAAAGGGATGCGCCTCGCGGCTGTCGCGGCCGCCCCCCCCGGACTGCTGTTCGAATTCGGTGCCTCCGGCGGCAAAGCCGAAGGAGACCCTGGCCACGGGGATGATCACGCCCCCATCGGGCGTCTCCACCGCATCGCCAACGATCTTGTTAACATCAACCATCTCTTTCAGATTCTCCATCGCCGTCTTCATGAGACTTTCAATCGGATGATGATCCATCAATCAAACCTCCTCTATTTTGGTCAGGCGCCATAACTGCAGACCGCTGTGAAGTGAGAGGGAGAGCTCCCCCTGCCAGCTCAGCCGCAAACCTGCCGGACTCCAGAGCGGCAGGACTTCAACCCGCGGCCTGGCTGCAACCGAAAAATATTGATGAAGCAGCCCGGTGATCACCCCTCCCGCCGCCCAGACCCCGCCTGCCGCCAGAGCGGTCCAGGCCGGATCGCCCCAGCCCCAGGATAGCTCCAGATCGAAGCGAGACCAGGTGATCTTTTTCAAAAGAGGGCGGGCCTGCCGGAATACCCCCAGGAAACGGGTACGCTCTCCCCGATGGAGCAGCCTTTCCCACCAGGCGCCCCCTTCCCCTATTTCCGGGAGCAGCCCTTTCAGCGGAAAGCCCGCCGGCGAAAAGCGCCCGATCAGAAGGTGCAAGCGGCCGGTGCCGGCACCGCCGTCATCTACCCGCTGCTCGTAGTTGAGCCCGAAAATACCCCACTTCAGCCGCAGGTCGAGCCGATCGGTTTTATTCTCTCTTAGATAGCATCCCGATATGCGCAGGGGCAAAAGCATCAGGAGCAGCCCAAAAAACAGCAGCACGCTGAGGGTAATCGTCAGAAGCCAGGCCCACCAGGGCATGAACGCTCTCCTCCATCTCGGCATTGGTTGTTCCGGCAGCAGATTTCCGCTTCCGGCTAATATGTTACCCTTTCATGGTAAATTTAGAAGGCGGCGGAAAAAGGGGCCGGCAAGATCATCTGCCCCTGTCCGCTGCCGGCAGGTGGCCGAAGGAAGGTGGATCTGGAACAGAGCGGTCAGTCCTCGAGGGGAGGGAGTTCGTGAAGGTCGTTCAAGCCGAAATATCTCAGAAAATCCGGTGTCGTGGCATAGATCAGCGGACGGCCGGGGCCTTCCTTGCGCCCGCTTACCCGGATCAGTTTGCGCTTCAGCAAATTTTGCAGAATATGCTCACAGCGAACCCCCCGGATCGCCTCGATCTCCGGGCGGGTCAGCGGCTGCCGGTAGGCGATGATCGCCAGGGTCTCGAGAGCAGCACCGGAAAGATGCCCCGATTCCTCATCGCCGACCGCCTGCTCCAGGTACGGAGCCAGCTCCGGGGCGGTCCCCATCTGGTAGCCTCCGGCAATCTCGAAAAGACGCAGTCCGCGCTGCTGCTCTGCTAGATCTTGCTGCAGCTCCCGGATCAGCTCCAGAGCCTCCTCAACGGTGCACCCGATACCGCCGGCAATCTTCTTTGCCACGACCGGTTCCTCCGACAAAAAAAGGATCGCTTCGATGATCGCTTTCAACTCTTCTCTGGACATATTCACACCTCTTTTTCACCCGGCGCGACCAGAATCGGCCCGAAGGGGCGCTCCTGGAGCAATCTTACCCTGCGGCGGCGGGCCAGATCAAGCAGGGAGATCAGGGTGACCAGGATCTCCCGAAGCCCCTGATTCTGCAAAAAGGAGCTGAAGGGAAGCGTCCCCCCCCTCCTCTCAAGCAGATCGCAGATATAGGCGCTGCGATCGACCGTGGACAGATCATCGAGCAGATCGATCTGCGGCGCAATGGAGCGCGCCGCGGCAACAGCGGCAAAGCGATTCATGATCTCGCCGAGCAGGTGGGCCCCTTCCCAGTAAGTATAATATGATTCCTGCTGCTGCCGTGCGGAGATCATCAGGTACTTTTCCTTTGCCCCGGTGGAGCGGAGAAAGACCATCTGCTGCTCGGCGGCCTTCTTCCGGAAAAATTCGGCCGCCTCCTTGAAGCGGCGGTATTCCTCCAGCCGCTCGAAGAGCTCCTCGGGGCTGTTAAACTGGTAGATGGCCTCATCATCCTCTTCTCCGGGCCGGTCCGGCTGCGGCAAGAGCAGTTTTGATTTTAGCCGCAGCAGCGTCGCCGCCATCACCAGAAATTCGCTGGCGATATCGAGATTCAGCTCCTGCATCGATTGCAAATATTCAAGATATTGACCGGTAATCTCGGCGATGGAGACGGCCCAGATATCGAGTTCATCTTTCTTGATCAGATGAAAAAGAAGATCAAAGGGCCCTTCAAAAACAGGCAGCTTGATCGTGTAGGGAGCGGGCGGCGCCATCATCAAAGCCCCATCGCTCCGCGAACCGCCTCCAGGGTGGCGCGCGCTTCCTCTCGCGCCCGCTTCTCGCCCTCGCGAAGGACCTCTTCAAGATAAGCGGGCTGCTGCTCCAGGGAGTGCCTTTTCTCCTGCAGCGGAGCCAGCATCTCGATGAGCCTGCGGGCCAGGATCTCCTTGCACTGGACACAGCCGATCTCTGCAGTGCGGCAGGAATCCTCGAGAGGGGCCCCCTCCGCGGGATTGAAGATCTCCTGAAAGCGGTAGACGGTGCAGACCTCGGGCCGGCCGGGATCATTGCGCCGCACCCGCCGGGGGTCGGTGATCATCCGGCGAACCTTCTCCCTGATCGTTTCCGGGGGATCGGCCAGGGCAATATAGTTGTCGTAACTCTTGCTCATCTTGCGGCTGTCAATCCCCGGAAGAAGGGGATATTTCCCCAGCAGCGCCTCCGGTTCGGGCAGGGTTTTGCCGTAGAGATAGTTGAAGCGGCGGGCGGTGTCGCGGGTGATCTCCAGATGCGGCAGCTGGTCCTCGCCCACGGGAACGGCATCGGCGCGGTAGGCCAGGATATCGGCGGCCTGCAGCAGAGGATAACCGAGAAAGCCGTAATTGTTGATCTCCTTGCCCTCCAGCTCGCGCAGCTGCTCCTTGAAGGTGGGACAGCGCTCCAGCCAGGAGATAGGCGTGATCATCGCCAGAAGCAGAAAGAGCTCGGCATGCTCCTTCACTTCGGACTGGCGAAAGAGAACGGCCTGTTCGGGATCAAGCCCGGCACCGAGCCAGTCGAGGAGCATCTCCCGGCTGCTCTCCTTGATCTCGTGCGAATCGGCGTAACCGGTCGTCAGGGCATGCCAATCGGCAATAAAGTAGTAGCAGCGATAGTGCTCCTGCAGCTGCTTCCAGTTCTGCAGGGCGCCGATATAGTTTCCCAGGTGCAGCCGCCCGCTGGGGCGCGCCCCGCTGACAATAGTTTTCTTTCTTTCACGTGCATCTTCAGTCATCCAGTTCACTCCAAACTTCAGGTTAACCCCAGGAGAAGAAGAACCACCGCCTGCATCCCCTGCCTGATCGCACTGTACAGGGGCCAGACCAGCCAGCGCACCGCGCCGCTGAAGATGAGCACCATCAGCAGCACCGGAGCATAGGGCTCGATCTGACGCAGCAGGGCAGCGGCCCCCTCCGGGAGAAGAGCAGCCAGGATCTTCGAACCGTCCAGCGGCGGGATCGGGATCAGGTTGAAAACACCCAGCAAAACATTGTAGATCACCAGGATATTGACAAACTGGGCATAGCCGGGCCAGTAGAACCCCAACCTGGCCGGCAGGAAAAGGAGAAAAAGGCTCACCAGGGCCAGGGCGAAATTGGCCAGCGGTCCGGCCAGGGAGACCCAGAGCATTCCCGAACGAAAATCGCGGAAGTTGTACGGGTTGATCGGCACCGGTTTGGCCCAGCCGAAACCGAACAGCAGCAGGGCCGCCGTCCCGAGGGGGTCGAGGTGCCGGAGCGGATTCAAGCTCAACCGCCCCTGATATTTGGCCGTGGGATCGCCGAAGTGGTAGGCGACCCGACCGTGAGCATACTCATGAATGGTGATGGCCAGCAGCAAAGCGGGCACCCGCCAGATGATCTCCAGTACGCTTTCCGGTAAGATGGCTACGCCTCCTTTTGCCTTTTCAGGTAGGTAAGTATGAAATCAAGCTCTTCGTCCTCGGTGCGCACCTTGCCGTCAAGAAGAGCCCGGCGCAGCGCCTCCATGATCTGACCGTAAAGGGGGCCCGGTTCCAGACCAAGCTGTTTCAGGATGCCCCCCCGTAGCCGTGGACGAACATATTGCAAACTTTCCAGGTAAAGCCTGAGATTATCTTTCACCGCCCCGCTCGCCGCCAAAGCATGGAGCAGCAGCAGCGCCTCCGGGCAGAGCGGATCAAGCCGGTTCACCAGCACGGAGGG
>JAAZPS010000263.1 GCA_012797095.1 Bacillota bacterium
ATGATCCTAGTTGCATTCCCCATGTTATTTCTGGCTTCATGGAACTTTGAATCATGGTGGAGATGGCCCGGATTGATCCTTTTCGGGATCGGGCTATTTCTCCCGGTGCTGTCACCGTTTCTCTGCCGGGAAAGCGCCGCACAAAAAGGAGGTGAAGCTGGCAGAAGCGAGGACCCTCACCCGGGCGCATCAACCAAAATATCTAACTGAAAAGGATGAACAAAAATGCTAAAAACCGAAGTATTCAGATTGCCGATGGGCTCACCTGATGACGTTTCGGCACTGCGGAAACTGATTGAAAGCGGGAAATGTGTACCTGAAGAGATCGTTGCCATTATCGCCCAGACCGAAGGCGACGGCTATGCCCGCGGTTATTCCCAGCTTTCCTTTGAACTTCTTCTTTCCGAAAAGTTGGGCATAGACAGATCGCTGATCTTCGATCGCATTCCGATGTTGATGATCGGGCTGACCGGCGGGATCATGAGCCCCCATTACACGGTGATCACCCAAAAAGAGGTCCCGGGACAGCCCGGTTCCGAAAAGAGACTGGCTGTCGGGATCGAGATTACCCGGCCGCTGAAGCCCGAGGAGATCGGCCGCAACATCCAGATCCAGCTGGTGGCCGAAGCGGTTAAAAAAGCGATGAAGAAAGCGAAGATAGAAGATCCGGCCGATGTTGGGCTGGTGGAAGTGAAATGTCTCAACCTGACCCCGGCCCGGCTGCAGGATGCCCAGAGCCGCAATCAGGCTGTTGTCAGCACCAATTTTGCCGAGGCCGGCAATATGTCCAAAGGAGCCTCGGCCCTGGGCGTGGCCCTGGGACTCGGTGAGATCGAGGAATCGCAGATCACCGACGATGTTATCTGCAAAAATTGGGATCTTTACACCAGGGTTGGCTCCACCTCGGCGGGCAATGAGCAGATCGGCTGCAAAGTTGTTCTCTTCGGCAATACCACCGCATCGGTCAGCGACTACGTCGTCAGCAACAGCGTCATGGAGGACCAGCTGGATCTGCCGGGATTGTACGCTGCCTTCAGGAACGCCGGCATCCGCATCGAGGACGGTCAGGTGGTGGCCGAAGATCGGGACCGGATCGTGAACCTGTTTGTCAACGCCGGGGCAAATGCCCTACCGCACTGCCGCAACCGCCGCCATACCATGGGCTCGGATTTTCTGTCCGGTCATGCCGGGATCATGGCCAAAGCGGTGATCAACGGTATCGTTGGCGCGGTGATCGGTGATTCCATGATTCTGGCCTCCGCCGGATGGGAACACCAGGGCCCCCGGGGGAGCAATCTGGTTTCGCTTATCGCCAGAGTAGATCAATCAGGGAGGTAGTTTTCGTGAAACTGGTTATCCGTAATGCCCGCTTGCCGGATCGGGAAAACCCCTGCGATCTGGTTATAGAACAAGGGCATATTGCTAGTGTGGGCACACAGCTGGAGGCGCCGGGCGCCGCGGTGATAGAGGCCGACGGCGGGGTGGTTTTTCCCGGGCTGGTCGATGCGCATATGCATCTGGACAAATCATACCTGACCGAAATACGGCCGTACCAGGATGGGACCCCGCCCCAGAAGGTGGAATGGACCCGCCAGCTGAAAAAACAATTCACGGCCGGAGATGTGCGGGCAAGAAGCTTAAAAGTGATCAATCAGGCTATTGCCGCCGGCACCACGGCCATCCGGACCAATGTGGATATCGATCCCCGGGTTGGCCTGACCGCCCTGGAGCCGCTGCTGCAGCTGCGCGAGGAGCTCAAGGATCACATCACCCTGCAGGTAACCGCCTTTGCCCAGGAGGGCGTGCTGCAGGAAGCCGGGACCTTCGGCCTTCTCGAGGAAGCGCTGAAGCTGGGCGCCGATGCAGTCGGCGGCCACACCAGTATCGAGCCGGATGGCGAAAAACATATCGACACCATCCTCGATCTTGCCGGGCGCTACAAGGTGCCTGTTGATTTTCATACCGACGAGACCGGTCGGCCAGAGCACTTCCTGCTGCCTTACCTGGCAGAAAGGGTTGTCCAGCTGGGCCTTCAGGAAAGGGTGCTGGCCCTGCACTGCTGTTCCCTCTCCTCCGTTGAGCCGGACAAAGCGCAGCAGGCCATCGAGGCAGCCGCCGAAGCAAAGATCAATATCGCGATCTGTCCGTCGGCAGTGGCCAC
>JAAZPS010000264.1 GCA_012797095.1 Bacillota bacterium
AGCACCTGCGATCAGGCCCGGCGCAGAACCATTCCTGTTTCCAGCCGGTAAGGTCGGCTGTCTTCTGATCCACAATTTTAACGGCTCGCCGGCCAGTGTCAGGCAGATGGGTGAATATCTCGCCGGGAAAGGGTTCACCGCCCTGGGTGTCCGGATGGAGGGTCACGGGACAGAGATAGAAGATCTGGATCGCTGCCGCTACCAGGACTGGATCTGCTCGGCTGAAAAGGGTTTGCTTGAGCTACGACGGCATTGCAGCACGATCTTTGTTGCCGGCATCTCCATGGGGGGGACCATCTCGCTGCATCTGGCCCACCTTCATCCGGATAAGATCGCCGGGGCAATTGCCATCTGTCCCTCCTACGAGGTGCCGTGGTGGATGAAACTTCTGGTACCGCCCCTCAAATACGTTGCCAAAAGGATCACATTAAACCGCCCCGGTACAAAGGATCGTTCCGTGGTGGAGACCGGTTACCAGCAGATCTCCCTGAGCGCTGCCCAGGAATTTATCAAGCTGGTTGACAATATCAGGAATGGTCTGCCTTTGATCACCTGCCCGGTGCTGCTGATCGCCTCCCGGCTCGATTCGACGGCGGGGGTCAGGGGCGCGCCCCGCCTTCTTGCAGACCTTGGCTCGGCGGACAAGGATCTTTTCTGGGTGGAGCGCTCCGGCCATATGGTCACACTGGATCACGACAAGGAACTTGTCTTTCAACGGACAGCGGACTTCATCGAGGAGAAGACAGCGGCCCTGGAGGGGCTGAACAACAATCCCTTGTGGGGGTAGCCCCGGCCTTCCCAGTTGAAACCACCGGACACAATAGCCCGGCCCCGAACTTGGGTGCCCGATCTGACCTTCAGCGGGAAAATGAGCCGGCTGCGGGGCTGGCCGGTGCCGGTCAGGTGATCTCGCATGAAACTACCCGGATAACGCTGATTTGGCCCTGGCGTCCGTTCCCGCAAGATGGCCACAAAATAATGGCAGCTCGCTGTTATTCCGGGTTATGTTGGCGATCGAGGATCTCTTTGATCTTGCGTTCAATCTGGTTCAGATCCAGGGCCACCTCTTTTTTAATACTGGTTCTCAACATCGGACCGACCTGACTGATATCATCGTAAAGATCCCGCAACAGCTCCAGGGCTGCAGCAGCCTCCAGAACCTCGGAGGGGGTCTGGACCATATTTTCGATAATGGTATGTTCCGTTCTTGAGGCGACAACAGGATTGGGCAGCTGTTCAATATAGACCATTGTTCGCCGGCCCGGGCCGCGATCATCCTCGATCGGCTCAAGGGCTACTATTTTATCGGCCCGGACATACTTGCCGTACCCCAAAGGCACGATCACATTGGTTCTGATCTCCACCCGGCACCACCTCCCTTCCCGGACCGCCCGGCAGTACTGTTCCGAAGATCCATCGCTGATGGATCTCTACGCGATGAGCAGATCAGCGGAACCGATCAAATCCGGGCATCCCTTGGTTCATCTCTCCCCCATCCTTATCATCCCGAATGCACCATCGGTCATTCCTTTCTCCGGAAGCCGGTTCTCCCCTTTCCCCGTATGTCTGCAAAGTTATGCTGTTCAAAAACCGTAGATCTTGGCCAGAATCCGTCTTTCCAGCTCGATAACGCTTTTGCTCGGATCTTTCGATCGCTTCAGATCGGGGATCTTCTCGAAGATCCTTCTTTCAGTTATTCTGGCATCCCTTGCCGCGGTGAATGTGGACATCTCCCGCACACATTTTTTGCAGAGACAGTAAGCGATCCCTTTTTGTTGCTCCATATTCAGAAAGGCTGATACCGTTGCCGCATCCTTGATCTCGTTACGGTAGATTGAAAACATGCTGCCACAGCGCGGGCATTGCTCGCCGTGATAGTCCATATAGCGGGTGTCGAGCTTAAGCCCGGCATCCTTGAATTTATTCTTTATTACGCGAAGTGCGGTGTATATTTCGACGCTGTAAGTTAACCTGTCTTTACCCTCCATGATCTTCCCCTCCTGTCTTCAGAATAGTCCATCGCCTGAAAGCTCATTCCATCCTGCTGATGGGCTGGTCCGGGCAAGAACAGATCAATATCGGAGGGTCAGCGGTGCTGAAATAGACCGCTGTCTAGGATTGCATGAATCAATGGCAGCCCGGTCTATCAATCCGGGAGCGGTAAAAGTAACTACCAGGTCTCGTTAAATATTTTACCATATATGATTATTTTTCGCTATATTTTACCTTGCGGCAAAAGCGTGATCTTCATCACATGCAGGCCAAATATAATCGCCGGACCCCACTGGCGATCGTTAAACCCTATATTTTATACTGAAATAATTGGCAGTGTCAATTGAAATTTTTGAATTTCCTGCTTGTTCGTGTTATGATGATGGTAGCGAACCGAAGACCGCGGGGTACCGGTATGCCGGGAACAGCAGATATCCTGGTGAGGGAGAATTTATATTATCGATCGGCGCTCCGGTTTGCAAACAGACTTCTTGAACTAATTGGAGGGGAAACAGATACGTGAATCTAGTCAACAAACAGGTAAAACACGGGGTTTTCGGTAAGGGCAAGGTGGTCCAGTATGATGAGCTGTATGTTCAGGTAGATTTTCCGTCAGGGGTCAAGAAATTTGTTTATCCTGATGCTTTCGGAACCTATCTGACTCTGGTTGATCAAAAAGCAGCCAGCTTTGTTGAGAAATTGGCAGAAAAAAGTGTACGGAAGAAGGAAGAGCAGAGACTGGAAAGAATCGAAGCGATCAAGATCAAGACGAAGCAGCGCCTTTTCGAACAGGAAAGGCTTTCAAGAAGAAGCAGAACCATGACGATCAATCCTCGCTCTCAATCCGTCTTTTGGTGCAAACCGGAGGAGCTCGACAGCGTCTTCGGGGAATGGCAGGTTTTTACCGGTGAGATCAAGAGCGGCCGGAACAAGGGGCAGCCGAAACGGCTAGCCAGAATCAGTCAAAACAGTGCCTGCCTGGTAACAGTAAGAGAACCTGATATGCCGGAGAAGGACAGGCGTATTGCCGGCCTGTTCATGGTCGGCGAAAATTTCAATCCCGCTCAGTGCACCGATGGCTATATCCCTGCACATTCGAAATACCGGTACCGCCTTTCGGAGGAAAAGTCTGCAAAAATGCTTTTCTGGAACTACTATATCAACGAGCGGGCCCCGCACCGGGTAACCTGGAATACCGGGCGGCACCGCTACTTCGATAATCCATGGATGGCCCAGGTTTTACGGGATATGATCGCCCTGGAAAAGAAACCCCAGGAAAGAGATTATCTGCAGCGATTCTTTGAATACTTTTGTCGGGTCAACCGGATCGATCAGGAAAAACTGCCCGAGCGCAGCGGTGCGCTGGCAAGTACCTGAGCTGTAACGTCCAGCCCTGGTAGCACTTCGTTTCAGGGTAAAGCGTCAAAGAGCACAGTCCAACCTTCAGGCAAACCCTTTGTAGATCGGCCGAATCAGGGCATCCCGGGTATCCCCTGATTCGGTTCCGCTGTGCGCACCCATCAAAGCGGCATATATTCGAGAGAGAGCGCTTCGGCCACGGCCCGGTTAACGATCTTGCCGTAAACCACATTAAGGCCCTGGCTGAGCGGCTTTTTCTCTGCGGCGATCCGTTCCCAACCTTTGTTGGCCAGCTCAAGGGCATAGGGCAGGGTGGCATTGCTGAGTGCATAGGTGGAGGTCTGGGGAACCGCCCCTGGGATATTGGGAACGGCATAGTGCAGAACCCCGTAGCGCTCAAAGGTCGGCTTGCTGTGGCAGGTGAGCCGGTCCATCGTCTCGATGCAACCGCCCTGGTCGATGGCAACATCGATGATCACGGCGCCCGGCTGCATCGATTCAACCATCTCCCTGGTACAGAGCAGCGGGGTTCTTCCACCGGGGATCAGCACCGCACCGATGAGCAGATCGGCCCCGGCGACAGCCTGGGCAATGTTGTGGGGGTTGGAATAAAGGGTTACCAATCGGCCACCGTTGGCCCCATCGAGGTGGCGCAATCTCTCGACATTGATATCGATCACCGTCACCCTCGCCCCCATGCCCATGGCCACCCGGGCTGCGTTTACCCCGACAATGCCTCCTCCGAGGATCACCACCTCCGCCGGGGTAACGCCGGGCACGCCACCCAGAAGCAGCCCTTTGCCCCCGTTGGATCTTTCCAGAAAGTGAGCCCCGATCTGCGTCGCCATCCGTCCGGCTATTTCACTCATCGGCACGAGCATCGGCAGTGCCCCGCCGACCGATACCGTCTCGTAGGCCACGGCGACGACCTTTCTTTCCATGAGCACGCGCGTCACCTCCGGCGCCGCTGCCAGATGCAGGTAAGCAAAAAGGATCTGTCCCTCCCTGAGCAGGGCGTACTCCGACGGATGGGGTTCTTTAACCTTGTAGATCATCTCCGCGCGCCGGTAGATCTCCTCCGGTCCGGAGACCATCTCTGCTCCGGCATAGGCCAGCTGATTGTCCTCGATCGTGCTGCCCGCTCCCGCCCCGGCCTCGATCAAAACCTTGTGGCCGGCATTGACCAGGACCCGCACCGCCCCGGGCGTTACCGCGATGCGGTTTTCTCCGGTCTTTATCTCTTTGGGTACACCGATAATCACGCTGGCTTCACCTCAAATGTTTGGATTGATCTTGCGATCGACATAGCGGTGATTGCACTGTGCCGACCATGGATATATCAACTATTGTAAAACATTAAGCCCGCGCAGGCAAGTTAAAACCGACGCAGCGGCCAGGTCGGAGAGGAAAAAAGCCCCTGATAACGAATTGTTAACTGTAATCGCTTAAACAGGCGGCCGGACCGTTTTTCCGGCTTCCGGCCAAAATTAACCAGACAAGGGTGAGCAAAGATGTATCCCATCCAGTACGAAGGCGATATTTTCCGACCTCCCAGCGAAGCAAGGAGTCTGATCCTGCAGGCGACCATCGGCTGCTCTCATAACCGGTGCACCTTTTGCGCCATGTACATGTTTAAAAAATTCCGCGAACGCGATCTGGGCGAGCTGGAAAAGGAGATCGTCGCTGCCGGCCGCACCTGGCCTTACACTCGCAGGATCTTTCTGGCCGACGGCAACGCCCTGACCCTGTCCACGGAGAAACTGCAACATATTTTACAGCTGCTGAACGAGGCCTTCCCCCACCTGGAGCGGGTCTCCGTATATGGCAATCCCCAGGATCTGCTGCAAAAGGAAAGCAGCGAGTTGGCCCTGCTGCGCAGCCTCAAACTGGGGATGATCTACCTGGGCCTGGAAAGCGGCAGCGGCTCCTT
Organism: Bacillota bacterium; assembly: GCA_012797095.1. Classification (GTDB taxonomy): domain Bacteria; phylum Bacillota; class Dethiobacteria; order DTU022; family DTU022; genus JAAZPQ01. The sequence continues at coordinate 5,282 of JAAZPS010000264.1, forward strand.
GCTGGAGGAGGTCAACAAAGGGGCTACCCCGGAGGAGATGGCCCGGGGGGCAAAAAGGGTCAAAGAAGCGGCCATTCCGCTATCCATTACGGTCATCAACGGACTGGGCGGCCGCGATGGGTCGGTCGAACACGCCCGGGAGACCGCCCGCCTGTTAAATGAGATCGATCCTGAATATCTCGGTCTGCTCAGTCTGATGATCATCCCGGGAACGACCATGCACCGACGCGTTGAGGAGGGGCGGCTGACCCCGCTGGGCCCCTGGGAGATGCTTCAGGAGATCAAGATGATGGTCGAACAGCTTTCCCTGAGCAACTGTCTTTTCAGGGCCAACCATGCCTCCAATTACCTGCCCCTGAAAGCAATTTTATCAAAGGATCGGGAGACCCTTGTGGCGGCGCTGGAGGATGTCCTCCAAAGGAAAGCACCCGGCGCGCTGAGAAGCGAAGATTATCGCATGCTCTAGCCGGGTGCATTTTCGTTGATCTCGAAATGGGTTGCCCCCAGGATGGATTATGACTTAAAATTATTCCAGAGAAACGATCTCCTTGTTCAGATACTGTTTGCGGCAGAGGCTGCGCTGCAGTTTCCCCGAACTAGTTTTGGGCAGCGTTCCAGGAATGGTTAAAACAATATCGCGCGGCGGAATCTCGCAGATCTCGATCACCCGCCTGCGGATGGCCCGGCGCAGCTCCACCGGATCGGCCTGCCGCATCTCGGCCACGATCACGATCGCCTCTTTGCGGCGGGCCCCTTCCACACCAAAAGCGATCACGTTTCCGGTACGCACACCGTCAATCACCCCCACGGCCCGTTCGATATCTTCCGGATAGATATTTCGCCCGGAGACGATGATCATATCCTTGATCCGACCGCAGATAACCAGCTCCTCCGCTCCCCCCTCGGGCTCTGCGACCGTGTAAGCGAGGTCTCCGGTGCGCAGCCAATCGCCCCGGAATAGTTCTGTTCTCAACTCCGGCCTCCCGTAATAGCCGGTCGTTACCGATGAACCTCGCAGCTCCAGCTCACCGACCTTGCGCTGATCCACCGGTTCGCCCGTGTCGAGATCGCAGATCCGCATCTCCAGACCGGGTACCGGTCGGCCCAACAGGGGAAACCGGCGGGTCGTGGGCAGCCCCGGTGTCGCCGGAACAGCCATATTCTCGGTTTCCAGCAAAACCCGATCAACAGCGTCGCAGATCATCCCCCGCATCGGCGGGGGAAAGGTGCCCCCGATCGCGACCTCGGCCATGCCGAAAGCGCAGAATTCCGCACCGGGCTGGAAACCATGCGGCACCGCCGCATCAACGAAGCTCTCCACCGTATGCGGATCAACCGGTTCAGACCCATTCAGGGCGATCCGCACCGTCGACAGATCCAGCTGTTCGCCGATCTCGTTCAGCCTTTTC
>JAAZPS010000265.1 GCA_012797095.1 Bacillota bacterium
AGGTTTCAGCACACGAATACAGGGCTTACTTCTACCGGACCGAACTGAAAAATCCGACCTACCGGAATGGTGCTGATATGCCATTCAAGCCGACGGCGATCCTGAATTACAAGGTGATCGATGACCGCCTGGCCGGGACAGTTGTCGATCTGTGGAGCTATATCTGGGAGCAGGAGGATGCTGCTATCGACCTGAAGACCAAGCTGCGCCTGTCCATGAGCAATGCCATCGGTGCTTCCAGGTTCAGACAGGCCACCAGGGAGCTGATCAAAGCGTACTCCCTGGGAGTCACGGTCAGGGAGCTGGATGAGCTGTTCTCGCTGTTTGCCTGGAATCAGGGGATCGGCCACTTCTCCTCGGAGATCGGCCCCTCAACCGTTTTCGCAGTCTACCGGCAGATCAAGAAAAGGGAGCAGGAGGGTCTGGAAAGGGAAAATATAGTGAGCGAGATCATGGAAACCTTCGGCGACCGCAACCCCGAGGTCAACGTGCTTTACAAAAAAAGAGTCAAGTGTTGCGAAAGAGAGCCGGATCGAGGATAACGGGACGGTCTTTTTCGCTGCTCAACAAAAATGAGGAGGAGAACCACGATGAGCATGTTTTGCTTTCAGTGCCAGGAGACGGCGCGGGGAACCGGCTGTACCACCCGCGGCGTCTGCGGTAAGAAGGAGGAGCTGGCCAAACTTCAGGACCTGCTGATCTACACGCTGAAAGGGATCTCGGAGATTATCATCAAGGGCAACCTTGCCATCGACACCCTTGAAGAGACCAACAAGGAGGTGCTGAACAGTCTCTTCATGACGATCACCAACGCCAATTTCGATGAAGCTTCCTTCGAAAAACAGATCGGCGGGATGATCGCCTTGAGGGATATGCTGAGAGAGTCCGCCCCACAGGCAGAGCTGCACGACGCTGCCACTTTCGCCGTAGGCTCGAGGGAATCGATGCTGGAGAAGGCCGCTGTCGTGGGCGTACTGGCGACCGAAAACGAAGATCTGCGCTCCCTCCGTGAAACCATTATCTACGGGCTCAAGGGAATGGCCGCCTATGCCGAGCATGCCAAGAATATTGGCGAGGAGGATCTGCAGATAAATCACTTTATCTACGAGGCGCTGGCTGCAACCCTGGACAGCTCCCTCTCGGTTGACGAGCTGGTGGCGCTGACCCTGAAAACCGGAGAGTACGGCGTGAAGGTGATGGCCCTTCTGGATGGAGCCCATCGCTCCAGATTCGGCAACCCCGAGAGCACTGCGGTCAATATCGGCGTCCGAAAAAACCCGGCGATCCTGATCACCGGCCACGACCTGGTCGACCTGGAGCAGCTGCTGGAGCAGACCAAGGGCAGCGGCGTCGATATCTATACCCACGGCGAGATGCTTCCCGCTCACTACTACCCGGCGTTCAAAAAGTACGATCACTTTGCCGGCAACTACGGCAACGCCTGGTGGAAGCAGCTGGAGGAGTTTGTCTCCTTCCGCGGTCCGATCCTTTTTACAACCAACTGCATCGTGCCCCCCCGGAGTGAAGAGGTCCGGGCCCGGATCTTTACCACCGGTTCCACCGGTTATCCCGGCTGCACCCATATCGATGCCGGCGCGGACGGCACCAAGGATTTCTCGGAGATTATCGCCCTGGCCAGAACCCTGCCCCCGCCGGAGGAGATCGAAAGCGGCACCATCAGGGGCGGCTTCGCTCACAATCAGGTCCTTGCCCTGGCCGATCAGATCGTCGAAGCGGTCAGCTCAGGGGCGATCAAGAAGTTCTTTGTCCTGGCCGGCTGCGACGGGCGGATGAAATCCCGGGCCTACTACACGGAGTTCGCCGAAAAGCTGCCGCGGGATACGGTCATTCTCACCGCGGGCTGTGCCAAATATCGCTACAACAAGCTCGCTTTAGGTGAGATCGGCGGCATCCCCCGGGTGCTCGATGCCGGGCAGTGCAATGACTGCTATTCTCTTGCGGTGATCGCGCTCAAACTGAAGGAGCGGTTCGCCCTCGATGATATCAACGAGCTGCCCATCGCCTACAATATTGCCTGGTACGAGCAGAAAGCGGTGATCGTTCTGCTGGCGCTGCTCTACCTTGGGGTCAAGAATATTCACCTGGGCCCGACCCTGCCGGGATTCCTCTCCCCCACTGTTGCCGGGGTGCTGGCGGATAAATTCGGCCTCACCGGCATCGGCACCGTCGATGATGATCTCGCCCTATTCCTGGATCAGTAAAGCAAGTCGATCTTTGCAAAGGTACATTTTCGAGCACACAATATGGGGCTGCCCCCGAAAAGGCGGCCCCGTTTTAACTTCGGAACCATATTTCCGGCCGGCCCAGACTCTTTCCCGGGCTGCCCGGATCGCTTTGAGATTTTCCTTTTCGGTGAATACTCCCGGCGCGGGATAACAAACCACCTCAGAACTGCTGCTACTTTTCGGCCGGGAAACGGATCCATTCGAACAAAGGATGAAATCCCATACTGTATTGACAGCGAAATCCATTTGCAGTATAATCAATATATCTTGAAGGAAGGGAGCAAGCACAGATGCCTACCTACGAGTTCTCATGCAAGAATTGCGCAAAGAAGTTTACCGTATTTACGCCCATATCCCAAAAAAGTGAGGTTCGCTGTCCTTCCTGTTCCTCTGCGGAGCTGAAGCAGATTTTCAGCAATCCTTTCAGCTTCCTGAAGAGCAAGGATGTTTGCCGGATCCCCCCTCGGGGCGGTTTCGGCTGAAGGTGATCTTGCAAGGGGCAGTGTGCCCCGGCAATGGAACCATGTCCAGAAACGGTTTTCAGGGAGGGCAGCACCATGTTCAGTGGAGAGCGGATCCGGAAGTTGCGCGGTGAAAGGAACTATTCCCTGGAGCAGCTGGCCAGGAAGGGAGACCTTTCCCCCTCATTCTTGAGCGAACTGGAAAGAGGAGAGAAAAAACCCTCCTTGAGCACGGTCAACAAGCTGGCCGCAGCATTGAATGTTTCGCCCGGAGAGCTCACTGACAGGGGCGGCGGTGTCAATCCCGGTGAGCGGATCAGGGGCTACCGCCTTGAAAAAGGGTGCAGCCTGAAAGAGCTGGCCGCGCTGGCGGGGATCTCCTATTCGTACCTTTGCGGCATCGAGAGGGGACTGGTGTCGCCTTCGCTGAGCACTCTCCGGAAGATCTCCGGCGCCCTGGAGGTCCCCGCAAAGGAGCTGCTTGCCGGGGGCGCTTCCCTGGGAAGCAGGCTCACCGGAGCCCGCGAGGAACGAGGACTGAACCGTTCCCAGCTGGCCCGAAAGGCCGGACTCTCGGCGGGGATGATCGGCCAGATCGAAAGAGGGAAAGTGCAGCCCTCCCTGCAGACCGTGGAGAAGATCGCAGCAGCTCTGGAGCTTTCCCCCTGCTATTTTCTTGTTGAGGGAGATGGGTTGGAGCAACTGCTGCAGCAATTAAGCCCCGAAGTCAGGGCTCTCCTTCTGGAACCGCAAGTGCAAACTTTGTTGAGCAGGCTGTGCCAGTGCAACGAAAAAGAATTCTGGCTGATCCTTGATTTCATCGATCTGTTGAAGCGGGCCAACCTGTGCGAGCAAGACTAGTTTATCGTCTAGAAAAGAGGGTTTGCAATGACGGAGGAAACCATTCAGGAGCGGATCGCTGTTCTGAAGGATAGGATCGAGCAGTTGACGGAAAGGCTGCCCGCTCACTCGATAAAGCCCGAGATGTTCCGGCAGCTGGAGCAGCTCCAGGAAGAGCTGGAGACTCTCCTCGCTGCCGCTGAAAAGCGAGATCCCTCTCTGCGCGTGACACAGGGGTAAATTGCGAGATCCTTCGCTGCGCTCAGGATGACAGGGGAGCAATGCTAGGCAGCAATGCACGCTTTCTCCTGCACCTTCACCCCTTCCTTACACCGCCCCAACCCAGTTTTTCGTCCCCCCATTACATTATCATACCAAGAAACCCCACCACATTGTCATTCTGGGGAGCACCACATTGTCATCCTGAGGGCTTTAGCCCGAAGGATCTCCAAACGGTCGGTGGGAATAGTGCAACTTGCGCTGATGACCCGCAAGCCGGACTCACTTGCCAATACCCCGTCCCTTGAAACTCCACATTGTCATCCTGAGGGCTTTAGCCCGAAGGATCTCCAAACGGGTCGGTGGAAATAGTGCAACTTGCGCTGATGACCCGCAAGCCGGACTCGCTTGCCAATGCCCCCCGTCCCTTGAAACTCCACATTGTCATCCTGGGGGCTTTAGCCCGAAGGATCTCCAAACGGGCACGAGATCCTTCGCTGCGCTCAGGATGACAGGGAGGAGCGCTCAGGCTAATAGGGAGGCAATGATATGATGACAGGGGACTGATTGGATGACAGGTTAGCTCGGGGCTACAGGAGAACTCGTGGTTGCAGGGATGTTCGTGATGATAGGAGGATCTCACCGAGACAAAGGTGCTTTTTCCTGGAGATCGGCTTCCCATTTGCCGCAGCGGCTGCCCCAGCGGCTGGCCAGTTCTCCGGCGATGTAGAGCTCGCTGATCTCGCAGCTGTTGGCACAGTGCTCGCAGATGAATCCCTGCGGGCGGTACTCGCTTTCTGCGATGGTCTGAACTCCGCGGAAAGCGCTTTGTTCAAGGGCTCCTTTGAGGTAACGCTGCCGGACCAGCAGAGCAGCGCCGTAGGCCCCCATCACCTTGAAATGCTCGGGGATGATCAACTTGACCTGGAGCAGCTCCTCTAAGGCCCAACGGATCCCGCTGTTGGCGGCGACGCCGCCCTGGAAGAGAACTGCCGGCTCGATCTTGCGGTTCCGAGCCACATTGGTCAGATAATTTTTGGCCAGGGCCTGGCAGAGCCCGGCGATGAGATCTTCGCGGCGGTAGCCCAGCTGCTGTTTGTGGATCAGGTCCGATTCGGCGAAGACACCGCAGCGTCCGGCGATGGCAACGGGGCTGGTGGAGCGAAGGGCGTAATCGCCGAACTCCTCGATGGGGATATTGAGCCGGGCGGCCTGATGATCGAGAAAGGAGCCGGTGCCGGCGGCGCAGACCGTATTCATATTGAAACCGACGGAGACCCCTTCCTTGAGATAGATTATCTTGGAGTCCTGTCCCCCGATATCGATGACCGTGCGCACCCCAGGCTCAACTGTCCGGGCGGCGAGGGCATGTGCGGTGATCTCGTTGACAGCGATATCGGCACCGATCATCACCGCTGCAAGGTGGCGTCCCGAACCGGTGGTTCCGGCCCCTGCCGGGATACCCTTTGCTCCTGCGATCCCTGTGAAAGCCTCCTTGATCGTCTCGATCGGTCCGCTGTCGTTGCGGCGGTACGAGGAGTAGAGCAGCTCTCCTTCCCGGTCGATGAGCACTATCTTGGTGGTCAGGCTGCCGACGTCAGCGCCTAGGAAATACACTCGATCCCCCCTCCCCCGGCTTCCCTTCTTTCCTGAAGAATGTGCGCAAAGGACTCCAGGCGGGTCTTCAGACCGGCGCGGCCGGTCTGCTCGTTGACGATCACGGTCAGCAGGGGCAGCGAAAGTTTTTCCGTCAGTCCAGCAAGGATGCTCTGGGCGACGATCTCGGGCATGCAGGTGAACGGCCACAGGTGGATCACCCCTTCAACACCCTCACGCGGCGCCAGCGCGGCCAGGCCGACGCTGTCGCGGCCATGACCGCCGACCGATTGCTCCAGGTAGGGCTTTGCCGCGGTACTGATCCGGCTATGTCGCAGGAGCTGCGCCGGGCTTTTCAGGATATTGTGGCAGAACCAATTCATCACGGTGATCTCGCGCTCAACCTCGATGCGGATATCGCCGAGGGAGCCGAGTGTGCGGGCGATCTCCTGATTGACGTACTCTTCAAAGACGGCGTAGATCTCACCGATAAGGCGCACCCTCAGCGGAGCACAGCGCTGCTCCAGCCTGAGAGCGGCACCGTCGTCGGCAAAATCCCGATAGCCTTTTCGAAGGGAGCCGAAAGAAGCCGCTGCGGCTGAGCGTTTCAAAAATTTCTGGAAGAGCCCGTAGGCACCGCCCCGTTGCTTTTCCCGCGCCTGCAGTTTGAAGAAGAGCGCTTCGGCCCGCTCCGTCAGGAGGGCCTTGTAAAATCCGAGCAGGGCGCTCCGGATCAGCCGGCCGCGCAGCGAGGGCTCGAAGAATGATTGCAGCGTCCGGATAAAGGGTCCGTAATTTTCCCGCAGGGGAAAGGGCGAATCGATGGTAAGCATCTCGAAGCGGTAGCCGGCTCGCTTGAGCGCCAGCTCCTGCAGCTCGGCATACCAGCCCAGGCGGCAGCGGCCCTTCCCCCCGACCATGATGATCGTGTTGGCCCCGGCCTCGAGAGACTGGCGCATCTGACCGATGGTCACGGTAAAGGGGTAGCAGATGAATTCGGGGGCCAGCTCCTCGCCCAGCGCCACGGTCTGGCGGGTTACCGGAAACGGACCGACCGTCCGGACCAGCCCATCGTTGAGGATGGTGGAAAGAGCGGCGCCGAGATGTCCCATATTCGGAAAGCCGAGGACCCTGCTTTCCTGGTGCGGCGGGATCAGCCGGGTCCCGGCCGGGGTCTTGCCGGATCCGGGGCGGACCGCGCTTTGTTCAGAGAGGGTATCCAGAAATGCTTCCAGCCTGGTGACCAGACCCGCTTCGCCGGTCTGCTCGTCAACGGTAAGGATCAGCAGGGGGATCCCGGCTTTTTCCGCCTCTTTTTCCAGAAGCAGCTCCATCACCGCCTCGGGGCCACATTCGAAGGGCCCCAGAAAGATCAGGCTGTCCACCATCCGGCGGCGCAGCCAGTAGAGGGCGCTGCCGACGATCGTCTGCTCGAAGCTCCAGAGGGATCGGCCGTACGCGGTCTCCCCCAGGCTTTCCCGGATCGCCCGGGCCGGGAGCATCTCCGCTACCAGAACAGCGGCATGCTCGCGCAGCCGTTCGACTATGTTGTGCGCGATATAGTCGTAAAGAACGTAGTTGTGTCCGAGCACCCCGATGCGGCGGCTGCGGTTCAGCCGGGCAGCCGGGTTGTACGGGCGCCGCCTTTTGAAGCGGCTCATCCCCAGGTACCGTTCAAAACCCTCGGGTGCGGTCAGCTTTTCCCCGGCGCACAGAGCGCTCCAGCGATTCTGAAAGCGCCAGGCGCTGCGCAAACTTTTCCGGATCTCGTTTTCACTTTGTCCCAGCCGGCGGCCCATCTCCATAAACGAGGCGACGCTGGCCCGGCGGGCCTCCCGCCAGTTGATCAGCGGCGAGAGCAGCTTTTCCGCCGGCAGATCAAAGCCGCTTCGCAGCATCGCCGGCAGACCGATATGTTTGGGACAGTAGTAGCTGTGTTGATCCTTGCTCACCAGGGTCGGCAAGAACAGATAATCCACCCCCCGGTCCAGAAGTTCCCGGGTATGAGGGAAAGCCAGCTTGACGGATATGCAGGGCTCATCGGTGGGGCAGATCGAGAGCTGCTGCAGGGTCCGGGCGGTGGTCGGGCTGGAGGGCAGGACCCGGCAGCCTAACCCCTCCAGAAAACTTTTGTAAAAGGGCAGGTAGTAGAAACTCGAAAGGACCTGTGGAATACCGACGATCATGCTGTCGCCCCCGGCATAAACTATAATAAAAATTCATAGCCTATTTTGACCAAGTTTCGGGAGGGCTATTCGAAAGCAGGCTAAATGCTGAATCTCAGCTGCAGGTGAATCCGCAAGAACATAAATTGTGGAGGCAAGAATCGAATTCTTGGCGAAGTTACAGAAGGAACTGCTTGAGCCGGTCCTTCACCCCCTGTTATCCCGGGCAATCGGGCTGGTGAAAAACGAGATCCTTCGCTGCGCTCAGGATGACAGGGGAGTAGCGCTCATTATGACAGGGGAGTAGCGCTCAGGATGCAGGGAAGTGCCCACATTGTCATCCTGAGGGCGCAGCCTGAAGGATCTCCGGCAGGTCGTTGGGGTTAATGCAACTTGCGCTTATGACCCGAAAACCGGCAAATAGCCGGCCAAGGTCCTCATCTCTCCGGTTGATAAGGTGGGACAAACAGGTACGTCCCCTTTGTCCCAGGGGAGTAGCGCTCAGGATGCAGGGAAGTGCCCACAATGTCATCCTGAGGGCGCAGCCTGAAGAATCTCCGGCAGGCCGTTGGGGTTAATGCAACTTGCGCTTATGACCCGAAAACCGGCAAATAGCCGGCCAATGGCTCCATCTCTCCGGTTGATAAGGTGGGACAAACAGGTACGTCCCCTTTGTCCCACGTCCCCTTTGTCCCAGGGGAGTAGCGCTCAGGATGCAGGGGAGTGCCCACATTGTCATCCTGAGGGCGCAGCCTGAAGGATCTCCGGCAGGTCGTTGGGGTTAATAAAACTTGCGCTTATGACCCGAAAACCGGCAAATAGCCGGCCAAGGTCTCCATCTCTCCGGTTGATAAGGTGGGACAAACAGGTACGTCCCCTTTGTCCCATGACCGCAAGCTGGCAACTCGCCTGTTGATGGCTCCATCTTTCCGGTCGGTAAAGTGGGACAAACAGGTACGTCCCCTTTGTCCCACCGTCCCTTTTGTCTCTCTTCTGGAACAGGAGGAATATACGAAAGCAGGTTAAAAGCGGTAACCGGTTGCAGGAGATCCCGTAATATAATAAGATCTCGTTGTCA
>JAAZPS010000266.1 GCA_012797095.1 Bacillota bacterium
GTATACCGCACCGGTGAGCCGGTCAAAGCGTACTCCTTCGAGCTTTTGCGAAAGGATGGGAGGACCGGATTCTGCGAAATATCGGTCACCCTGATCCGGGATAAACAGGGGGAACCCGTCGGGTTCAGGGGGATCGCCCGGGATATTACCGAGCGCAAGAAGCACGAAGAGCAGATTCGCTATCTGGCGACGCATGATGTTCTTACCGGGCTGCCCAACCGGGTCATGTTTCGGGAGATCCTTCAGCAGAATATCGAGTTCGCTTACCGCTACCGGCAGCAATTTGCTCTTTTATTCATGGATCTTGATGGTTTCAAGACGATCAACGATACTTACGGCCATGATATCGGCGATCAGGTCTTGATGACCTGTGCGGTGAGACTGCGGCGGGAGCTGCGGGCCTCCGACTTTATTGCCCGGCTCGGCGGGGATGAGTTTGTCATTCTGGTGAAAAATGTGACCAGCATCAAGAATCTGACCACGCTGATCAATAAAATATTCTCCACCGTGAGCGAGCCGATTTTTGCTGGGAACAAGGAGCATTCCCTCACGGCCAGTATCGGGATCAGTATCTATCCACAGGACGGCCAGGAGAAGCAGTCCCTGATGAAGGCAGCGGATCTGGCGATGTATTCGGCCAAGGAGAAGGGCAGCAACAACTACCAGTTTTTTTCCATGGGGGTGAAGTCCCATTTCAGGGAGAGAACCATTGTCGGGGAGCACCTTCCGACCGCCCTGGAGCGGGACGAGTTCTTCCTCGAGTACCAGCCCAAGCTTGATCTGAAATCAGGGGCCATTACCGGTGTGGAAGCCCTGCTGCGCTGGCGCAATCCCCAGCTGGGTCTGGTCACCCCGATGCAGCTGATCCCCATCGCGGAAAGTTCGGGGCTGATCGTGCCTATCGGCCGCTGGGTTCTGAAAACCGCCTGTTTGAAGAATGTGGCCTGGCAGCGGCAGGGGCTGCCCCGGGTTACCATGGCGGTGAACCTGTCACACCGTCAACTGATGGATGATCGCCTGATCGAGGATATCAAGGAAGCGCTTACGGAATCGGGTATGGATCCGGAGCTGCTGGAGCTGGAGATTACGGAGAACCTGCTGCTGAGTTATTTCCCGCGGATCATCAATGTCCTGAACCAGCTCAAGGGGTTGGGCGTGCGCCTGGCCCTGGATGACTTTGGCTCCGGCTATTCTTCCCTGGCCCAGATCAGACATCTCCCCGTTGATACGCTGAAGATAGACCGCTCCATTATCGGCAATATTCCGGTGAACAAGATCGATATGGCCGTGATCGAGGCGATCCTCGGTATCGGCAAGGCGCTCAATATGACCACTGTTGCCGAGGGTGTGGAAACACCGGAGCAGCTTGATTTCCTCAAGGATCCGTACTGCGATGAGGTGCAGGGATTCTTTTTTTCCAAACCGGTTTCCCCGGAAGATGCGGCCAACCTGATCCGCTCGCAGAAATTCCAGATTATCAAATAGACCGTTTATTCTGCCATCCTCGCTCCGCTCCTTTGTCCCTCCCTGGCCGATCAATGGGAATTGTCTCTACATTTATGTTATGATACTGGTAAAAGTAACTAAGTGAAAGAGGGACCTTCCAGATGTACTGTCTGCCGGAATGCTATCCTTGCCTTGAGAATCTGGCCCGCCGCTGCGCTTCGCTGGCCACAGCGGATCTGCAGAAACGTGGCGAGGCGGTTGAAGCGGCTCTTGCCTACCTTGAACAGGGTTTCTCCCTGGAATGCGTTTCAACCGGTCTGGCTGCAGAGATGCAGCGGATCATCCGTCTGAAAACCGGGAATGAGGATCCTTTTGCCGCCGTGAAGAAAAAGGAGATCGCTTTGGCGCGCAATTTCGTTGAAAAAACAGCCCCTGCCGCCCGGAGTTCGCTGCAGGAGCTGGTCCGATTCGCTGCCAAAGGGAACGGTTTCGACTTCTTTCAGGACCTGACGCTGCTGGAAAAAGAACTTCACGAACCGGTGGAGCTGGCTCGCGATGAAACCGCCGCCCTGGGGGAGCTGCTGCAAAGTTTCCGGCTGGGGGGTGGAAAAAAGATCATCTACCTGGCCGATAACGCCGGTGAAGCTCTATTCGATCTACCCCTGGTGCATCATCTGGCGCAAGCGGCACCGGTTTACTATGCCGTGAAAGGGTCGCCGGTACAGAATGATCTCGCCCTGGTCGATCTGGTAGAGAGCGGGCTGATCGCCAGTTTTCCCAACGTGATCTCGACGGGAACCGATTCGCCGGGTCTCGACCTGACCGGGGCGGCCCCCCCGTTCAAAAGCCTTCTTGCCGAGGCCGATCTGATCCTGGCCAAGGGGATGGGTCACTACGAGACCCTGCCGGAACTTGCTCTACCGCAGCCGGTATTCCTGATCTTCCAGGCAAAATGCAACCCCATCGCCCAGGATTCGGCGCTGCCGCGCTCCGGTTATGCCGCTTACTTTCTCCGGAGCCGACCTGACCATCGGCTCAATACCGATTTTCAGGGTCACTCGTAAAAAAGAGGAACCGAAGGGGGCTCCTTCCCAGCAAGATCAAACCGGGGAAAAGCTGAGCCCGCGGATGTATCCAGGGACAACGCCGGTCGGTCCGGGCAGGCGGTGAACCTTGCTCTTGCAGGATCGCGGAGCCTCACCGGTCGGGGGCGTAAATATATACAAGAGAGGGGATCACGATGATCGCGAATAAAAGGATTGTTTTAACCGGGGCCAACAGCGGCATCGGCCTGGAGACGCTCCGGCTTCTTGTTCAAGGGAGCAACAACAAAATATTGGCGGTGAGCAGAAGGTCGGACCAGATCGAGAAATTTGATCGGAACAAGGTGATCCCTTTCCGGGTCGATATCTCGAGCAAGGAGGGCGTCGATACATTATTTCGGGTGGCGGAGAAAGAGCTGGGGGGCATCGATATACTTTTTTGCAACGCCGGCTTTTCTTACTATGAGTCATTCACCTACGAGGATTGGGACAAGATCGCAAAATTGATCGCCACCAATGTCCTCAGTCCGCTCTATTCTTATCAGAAATATTACAATTATCTTGAAGGTAAACCGGGACATTTCGCGGTCACCATCTCCGCCATGGGCAAGATGGCCCTACCCGGATATGCTGTCTATACCGCTTCCAAGTTCGCCCTGCAGGGTTTTCAGGAAGCGATCCGGCTGGAACGTCACCGTAATATCAAGGTGACAGCGATCTATCCGGTGGCCACGGCGACCGCTTTTTTCAGGGAGAATGCAGATCCAAAATTCAAAAAACCGTTTCCCATGCAGCAGCCGGCAGATGTGGCCAGGGCTATCGTCAGGGGGTTGAAGAAACAGAAGAAATATGTCAACCCCTGCAAGATCTTTCCCCCGGTGAGGGTGCTGATGGCCGTGTTCCCCTTTTTCAGGAACGCCTACTGGCAGAGGGAGTACCACAAGTTCAAATATTATCTGGAAGAGACTGCCGAAGGGTGGGGTGAACGGGATGGCTGAATCGCTCCTTTTCGAGCCGATCAAGATCGGTCAATGTGAGATCAAGAACCGCATAGCCATGGCGCCGATGCTGATGGGGTTTGGCCAGCTGGACGGCACCGTCACAGACACAATGCTCGACTACTACGAGGAGAGGGCCAAAGGCGGTAGCGGGCTGATCTTTACCGAGGTAACCAGGATCAATGACAGAACCGGCTCCACCGCTTTCGCCCAGCTGGCCGCGAGCCATGACTATCATATCGAATCGCTCAAGCGGCTCGCTGATCGTATCCACAAGCATGGAGCCAGGGTTTTCGTGCAATTGCACCATCCCGGAAGACAGAATATCGGACTGCTCGTGGGCACCATTCCTCTCTCGATCATGATCGAGCGGCTATGGAAGGGCTACCCTGGACTCTTGTACAAGATCGCCCCCACGGTGGGTAAATTCTTGATCGAGCGTGATCTGGTCCCCTTTTCGGTTGGACCCTCCAGGGTTGAACCGAGCTATTTTGCCCGAGGAAGGGTCAGGGCGTTACGCTACAAAGAAGTGAAAGGGTTGATCCGGCAATTCATTGACGGCGCCGGAAGGGTGCTGAAATCCGGATGCGACGGCGTCATGCTGCATGCAGCGCACGGCTACCTGATTCAGCAGTTTCTCAGCCCCCATACCAACAGAAGAAAAGACGAGTACGGTGGTTCCCTGGAGAACAGGATGAGATTCTTGCTCGAGATCATCCAGGGTATCAGGGAGCGCTGCGGCGATTTTCCGATAGTGGTCAGGCTCACCGTTGATGAGTGCTATGCCATGATCGGCAAAAGTGGTCTGGGCTATGATCTGGCGGAGGGCGTCAAGATGGCCCAGATACTGGAGCGGGAGGGAATCGACGCCATCGATATATCTTCGGCGGCCTATGACACCTTCAATTACTGGTTGGAGCCGATGACCTTTGAACCGGGCTGGCGAAAGTATATGGCCAGGGCGGTCAAGGATAAGGTGAAGATTCCGGTGATAGCGGCCAACCTGATCCGCAGCCCGGATCAGGCCGAGCAGCAGCTGCATGAAGGGACCCAGGATATGATCTCCCTGGGAAGACCCCATCTCGCCGATCCTCATTGGGTGGAGAAAGTCAGATCGGGGAGAGGGAAAGAGATCAAAAGATGCATCTGCTGCCTCCACTGCATCGAAAGCATGCAGGTGAACGCCTTTACGGGGGGTCACGGCGAATGCGCGGTGAATCCCTTTGTTGGAAAAGAGAAGGCGATCCCGGTCAAGGAAGGTCACAACAGAAGCGCTGTCGTCGTTGGCGCCGGCCCCGCCGGCCTGACGGCAGCCGAGATCCTCGGCAAAAGGGGCTTCAAGGTAACCGTTCTCGAGAAAGAGTCCAGGCCGGGAGGGCAGGTGGCGATCGCTGCCGAGAACAGGAGCAAAAGCCGGATCTACTGGTCCATTGAAGATCTGATCCACTGTGCCGAGAAAAGCGGTGTGGAGATAAAGTACAATACGACAGCCACCGCGGAAAAGATCGGGGCCTATCGCCCGGACGCTGTTGTTGTGGCAACGGGGGGTAGGCCGCTGATACCCCGGAGCATCGCCGGAGTGAACAAGAGCAATGTCTGTGCAGCGATCGATCTTTACGGGACCGGGGAAAGATTGTCCGGAAAGAAGGTTGCGGTGATCGGTTCAGGGATGACCGGGCTGGAGACAGCGGTTATGCTGGCCCGGTGGGGTAACAGCGTCACGGTGGTGGAGATGGCCGGCGCCCTTGCCCCGGGTACCTGGATGCAGCATCTAGACGAGATCAAGCCGGAACTGGAAAAGTACAAGATAGATATTCTCCTCAACCACAAGCTGATCAAGATCGAGGATGATGCCATTATCCTCGAAAGAAAGAAAGAGAAAAAGAAACTCGAGATCGACAGGGTCGTGCTATCTATCGGTGTCTGCCCGGACAATGCTCTGTACAACGAGATCAAGGATCAGTTCGACAATGTATATCTCATCGGTGATGCTGCGGAGGTTGGCAGGATAGCAGGTGCGACCGGCAGCGCTGCCGCGATCGCCATGAAGATATAGCAGGGGAAAGTGCCTGGGGTCAGGCTTGAATAATTGAATTGTACAAATGCCAGATAGAAATGAGTTTTGTAAAACGAGCCAACCCCGGGAACCCTTAATTTTGATGATCGGTTTGAATTCAACAGTCCAAGCCTGACCCCGGGCGATCCGTATTGGTTAAATCTTTTCGCCCGTTTATCCATGTTTGATCGTACCACGGAGCCGATAATTAGACGGTACTGTGCTGTCAATCAATAATTATTTTTGGGGCTGAGCAGTTACGAAAGGTTCTTTCAAGATATAATGTAAAGTTCCGTATATCGAAAATATCCTGTCTATGTCCGTTATCAAAATGGGCTATAATGAATGTACGAATCGGGTGATTATTGCTGCGGAGGTGTCCATATGCCCTACTGTCCCCATTGCGGTAGCAGCGTGGAATTGGGGGGAAATACTGTTCCAGTTGCGGCAGAGAGTTGGATATTGAAGGAGTGGTAACAACCAGGGGAAAAAATTCCGAACGCTTTTCCCGCTGGGTGATAGCCCTTCTAGTTGTGGCAGTTTCTGTTCTGGGGTTGGTCTTTGTATTTGACCATATTTCAAAAAAAAATAATAACAATGTTGCTGTTACGCCAAATGAAAGTAACGGAGCGGGCGGAAACAACAGCAGCACGGAGCCGCCAGAGGAATCCAGGGAGCACTTTCCAGGAGGCCCGGAAGATTGCGGTTTTTACGCAGGTAATGGTCAGTTCATTGAATGTTCCATGAATATAAGTCAGGTGAAGGAAATTCTGGGAGGGCCGCAACAGGAAATATCGGTAAATGATAACTATTACGGCGATGGCATTGATATCGATTATCCCGGGTTATATTTAGCTTTTCGCCCGGATGCAGCCGGAAATAGTCTTGAGCTGATCCTTTTCAGTATCAAATCAACCGAATACACAGGGCCGCGAGGCATCAAGGTTGGCGATACTGTTAGAAGCGTTCTGGGGAAATTCCCTGACGATGATCTTGATCAGGAGATAACAGATCTATTTTTGAACGCAGGCATTACCAGCAAAAAAGATATTCTCTTTAACCACGAATTGATTGAGATGTCCGATGGGAGTCATTGCCACAGCTACGGGCTGCTTCACTATGCGCAGGATACAGATGAAATCAACAGCATCGAGTTCACTTGCGGTATACTGCACAGTGAATGGTTTATGTCACTACATTTCGGGATAGAAAAAGGCCTTGTTAAGGAGATTCACTGCTATTATTAACGGGAAGCGGCTCCGGGAATCAAGCCGGCTGGCAAACTGTTTTCTTTTTAGGTTTCAAGATCTTTACAATAGTGAACAAGCCCTCCCCGAAAGGGATTCAACCGCAGTTCGAATCCTTGTCACACCGGGGTTTTTGAAAAAACAATCAGATGTTTGCGTCTGCTGTTCAGGGGATAGAGCGACGGACTCCTGATCGGGAAAAGGCGCTTCCACGATGTAACGCAAGGTATCCCAGTGTTCAAGAAAGCCTTATATATCAGACCTTGTCGCTGAAAAGGTAATACATAAATTCCCTCTCATATCATACTATCCTTGGTGTTTTAACATTTTGGGCCAGCAATGGGCTAGTTTATGGGCTAGCAATTTGGCGGGTTAGCTTATTAGGTGCCTGGCGATGTTGCTATTATTACTGGACAGTATAGAATGTTCCAGTAAAAAGGTGCCGCAATGAAAGAGATTATTTTCCTAACAGAAGAAGCACCTGAAGGGGGCTATACTGCCAGAGCATTGGGCTTCTCAATTTTTACCGAGGCTGAAACTATGGATGAACTAAAAACACATGTCCGTGAAGCTGTCCGCTGCCATTTCGATGAAGGAGACCTTCCGAAAACAGTTGGACTTTACTTTGCGAAAGACGGGATAATGACAAAATGAAAATATGGTCACTGAGATGACTCATGCCATTTATGGTATAATATAGCAGGTAAAGTGGAATGACGGGGCTTGCGAGGGGGGTAAATACTTTGGCAAAAACAATTGAGAATTTGAAGCTTGCAAGTGAGCATCTAAAAGCTATTGACAGGTTATCGTTGATACTCAAAGAGCAGTTTCCGGTAATTGATATCGTTATTTTTGGTTCTACGGCACGTGGTGAAGCCAGGGAAGGCTCCGACCTCGATTTATTGATTATTACATCTGAAAAAGTGCCCCATGTGACTATGAACAAAATGTACGGTTTGGTTTTTGAAATTAACCTTGAATTTGGAACAAACATAAGCATTGTTATCGTTGATGCTGACTCTTGGTACAGAGGCGTCATGACGCTAACACCCCTATATGATGAGATCCAAAGGGACGGTGTATTTTTAAGTGAGTAACCCCGGTGGTCACAAGCAAGCTCTGATTGAATATTGGCTGGAGAAATCTGACGAGAGTGTTGCTTCAGCCGTTAGCGAATTAAACGCTGGCAGGTTCACATTCGCCGTCAACCGGCTTTATTATGCATTGTTCTACGCTGCAACCGCTCTGCTTTAAGTAAAAGATAAGAGCTATGTA
>JAAZPS010000267.1 GCA_012797095.1 Bacillota bacterium
ATCACCCACGGTAACGGTCCGCAGGTAGGCCGGATCTTTCAACAGCAGGAGCTCGGCTTCAGGGCCGGTTTGCCGGAGATGCCGCTTTACATCTGCGGAGCCATGTCTCAGGCGCAGATCGGGATCATGATCCAGCAGGCTCTGCACAATGAGCTGCTCCTGGCCGGCTGTCCCCGGACCGTTGTTACGCTGATCTGCCAGACGCTGGTTGACCCCCAGAGCAAAGCTTTCAGCGATCCGACCAAACCGATCGGCAGTTTTTACAGCGAGGCGGCAGCACAGAAAGCGATGGCGGACAAAGGGGAAACCTGGAAAGAGGATAGCGGTAGGGGCTGGAGAAGGGTTGTTCCCTCGCCCGAACCGCTGGCTTTTCCCGAGATCGAGGCGATCAAATCGCTTATCGCCCGGGATATCCTTGTGATCGTTTCCGGGGGCGGCGGAACCCCGGTAGCGCGGAGCTCTCGCGGGCTTCTCGCCGGGGTGGATGCGGTGGTAGAGAAAGATCTGGCGGCGCAAGCGGTGGCCCGGATCACCGGGGCCGGGACGCTGTTGATCCTGACCGATGTTACCGGTGCCCGGATCAACTACCGCACCCCGGAGGAACAGATGCTCGGCCGGGTCTCGCTGAAAGAGATAAAAGAGTACCACCGGCAGGGGCACTTCATTCCTGGCAGCATGGGGCCGAAGGTGCTGGCGGCGATCCGGTTTGTGGAAGACGGGGGCAATATGGCCGTGATCACATCGCTGGAGAATGCGCTGCCCGGGGCGGAGGGAAAGGTTGGCACGGTAATAACAAGATGATCTGTTTTTTGCAGGCCCGTTTTCGGAAAGAATGAACCGGCTGATTTGCATTTCAAGGCAATCGGGGGTAACATTATTTTTTAAAGGATCAATTGTCAGCCGTTGTTATCTTTTCCACTGAAGGGGGATTGTTTATGGAGAAACAGTTTTTTCAACCAGAAGGGCCTGAAGAGAGCCTCCGCAGCAAACCGGACGAAGGATCCCTGGCCGAACCGCTGTTGCCGCGGATCCGGCGGGCCGCTTCCCGGGGCCACGGGGTCACCTTGATCGGCTCCGCCGCGGGGGGACCGGGCTCGCCGCCGGTCACGGTGTCCTGGAAGCAGCTGCACGAGGAGGCCCGCGCGGCCGCAGCTGTTCTTCAGCGGCACGGTCTGGCGCCAGGAGATCATGTTGCCATCCTGGGGCCGACGACAAGGGCGCTGGTCACGGCCGTGCAGGCGATCTGGCTGGCCGGGGGCTGCACCGTTATCTTGCCCATCCCGCTGCGCTTCAGCTCGATCGAGGATTTCATGGCCCAGACGCGGGCGCTTCTGAAAAGCGGCGATATCTCTCTCTTGCTGCTTGACCCCGGGATCGCGGCGTACTACAAGGCTGCACCGGGCGATCCTGCAGTGCTCATGCTGGACCGGATCCAGCCGGATTCCGGCGTTCCTGCCGCTGCCGCCGCCTTCGAAGCGGTGCCCGACGATCCCCGCCGCCTGGCGGTGCTGCAGTTCACCTCCGGCTCCACGGCCAGCCCCAAGGGAGTGATGCTGCCGCATCATGTTATCGGGGCCAATATCGATGGGATGATCGAGGCGGCCGCTCTATCGGCGGACGATGTCATCGTCTCGTGGCTGCCGCTCTACCATGATATGGGCTTGATCGGGATGCTCACCGTATCGATGACCGTGGGCTGCTCGCTGGTGCTGGCGTCACCGCTTGACTTCACCGGTAAACCGGCCGATTGGATGCGCTGGCTGAGCGGGTACCGCGGCACCATCACCGCCGGTCCGAATTTCTCCTGGGCGCTGGCTGCCAGAGCCCTGAAAAGGCTGAACGAGATCGGCGAACAGCTGGATCTGTCGACGGTGCGGATCGCCCTGAATGGGTCTGAACCGGTTGATCCGCATACGGTGGAGAGCTTCGTTGATGCGGCGGTGCCGCATGGTTTCCAGCCCGGTGCGGA
>JAAZPS010000268.1 GCA_012797095.1 Bacillota bacterium
TCGCAACGCTCAGAATGACAGGGGTGGGAGAGCAGGGGGAGGGGAGCACCTCCACCCCAGCCCTCCCCCATCAAGGGGGAGGGGGTTTTGGGGGTTTGTAGGGGCGGCTCATGAGCCGCCCGCTGTCGTCCGGGTTGATCGGATCGCTGTTTTTCACAATAGGGGATTGGTGGAAAGGGGTTATTATCCGAAAAACATGCGCTGGATCATCTCGAAATTGCGGCTGATCCCCTCGGCGCCCCTGATCGGGCCCATATGGCCGGGCAGGAGCAACTCGACCTCTTCGAGACGCGAAAGAGCGGCGACGCTGTGGCCGAGGGTTTCGAAGTCTCCACCGGGCAGGTCGGAGCGGCCGATACTGCTGTCAAAGACGGTATCGCCTGTGAGCAGCGCCTTCTCCCCGGGAAAGTAGAAGCTGAGCGCACCCGGCGAATGGCCCGGCGTCTCGATCACCTGGATCAATTCCTCCTCTTCCCCAGGGCCGCCGATATTCAGTTCGCCCGATTTGAGGTAGAAATCCGGGGCCAGCGAGGGCACCTTCGCTGCGCCCGTTTCAGCGAGGCGCTGCTGCAGCGCCTCCAGGAAAAAGGAATCCTGGCGATGAATGCCGATCTTGGCCCCGCTCTGCTCCCGGATCACTCCCGCTGCCTCCACATGATCGGGATGACCGTGGGTCAGCAAGATCAGTTCAATCTCCTTGAGGTCAATGCCGTCCCTGCCGATCGAGCCGGTCAGGACCTCGAGACATCTCTCGCCGGATTCATTCATGATATGCCCGGGATCGATGAGCACAAGTTTCTTTCCCCGATAGAGGTAACTGTTACAGTTGTTGCCGTAACCCTGCCAGAAATAAGCGTAAAAGCGTTCAGTCAGGCGCATCTGTGTTCCTCCGTAGCCTCTTTTTTAACAATATGATACCATAAATAGCGAGGTGAAGAAAAGGATGGGGAAAAAGATCAAATCAGCCCTTGAGCTGGCCATGGAGCAGACCGCCGAGCTGAAAGAGCTTCACCGGGAAAGCCCCGGGGAGCAGTTCAAGCCCTATTTCAAAGCAGCCGCTTTGCTGGCAAATTCATTCCTCGAAGGGCAGTCCACTGCGGAGAAGATCGCCGACACCATCGGGCGCTACCCGGAGGGGGCCCGGGAGAAGGCCTCCCGGATCTTGCTGGAAAATATTCTCGCCGCAATGGAGCCGAAGCATTGGGCCGCGGCGGCGGGGATCTACCGCCGTTTCCGTGGGCCCCGGGAAAAGCCGCTGCTTGAAGAGCTGGAGGAGATGGAGCATAAATACCAGGAAAAGCTCATCGAAGCGCAGGTCCGGGCGGATCGGGGCCTTTACCGAAAAGAGCTGCTGGAGCCGCTCAACCGGGACGGGATCAGCGGTTCGGCGCTGGACGGGGTCAACCTGGAGCGCTCCCCCTGGTGGCAGGAGTATCTCCAGGGCCTGGCGAAAGAATTCCAGCCGGCGCTGGACCGGCTGAAAGGGCAGCTGCTGGCCGCTTTGAAATAATCGGGGATGGCCGGTATGGCCATCCCCTGCACTCCCTGAGGGCTTTCAAAGGTATCTGCTTCGATCAAAACCGGCGAGCTTGATTCAGGGTGGCTCTGTCGGCAACCGTTGCTTCTTCAGCGGCCGGTCCATTGCGGCGATCTTTTTTCCAGAAAAGCGGTGATCCCTTCTTTGGTATCTTCACTCGACAGTACTCTGGCAGCCAGTGATTCGAAAAGGAGCAACCCATCCTCCGTTGAAAGTGCTTTGCTGCGATTAACCAGTATCTTGCATGCCCTCAAGGCAAGTGGTCCGTTATTCAGGATCTTTTCGACGTACCGGTCGGTCGCGGCAGCGAGATCTTCCAGCGGCACGACCCTGTTCACCAGACCGATCCGGTAGGCTTCCCCGGCGGGGATCATCTCGCCGGTGAAGAGGATCTCCATGGCCAGCGCCTTGGGGATGAGCGAGGCCAGGGCGAGCGAGGCATAGCAATCGACGGTGTTCAGCTTCTGATCGGGCGTGCCGAAAAAGGCGTTTTCCGAGGCGATTCTTAAGTCGCAGGCCAGAGCAATGGTCAGGCCGATCCCCAGGCAGTAGCCGTTAACCGCAGCGACGAGCGGTTTGCTCACCGCGGTGAGCCCCCGAACATAATTGGCCTCCCATTTTTCGGGCTCAACAATGTTGGCTGCATCGGTCAGATCAACGCCGGCGCTGAACGAACGTTCCCCGGTTCCGGTGATCACGCCAACCCAGAGCTCTTCATCGCGTTCGAATTCCTCCAGCCTGAGCAGCAGCTCCTGCGCCAGCCGCCGATTGACCGTGTTCAATTTTTCCGGCCGGTTCAGGGTAATGTAGCCGACCCTTCCCTTTTTTTCAAATATTACTGTATCCATTTAGACTGGCTCCTTTGGAATTATTGGGAATTCGATGGGGCTTGATCGATCTTCGCGACAACTTCCTTGCGCAGCAGCTCCCGATCGGCCTTGCCGATTCTGGTCAGCGGAATCTCCTGACGGAGATTGACCTTTTTCGGCACCTTGTAGCCGGCCAGCTGCTCCTTGCAGAGGGCGATGATCTCCTCTTCCCC
Organism: Bacillota bacterium; assembly: GCA_012797095.1. Taxonomy (GTDB): domain Bacteria; phylum Bacillota; class Dethiobacteria; order DTU022; family DTU022; genus JAAZPQ01. Next base: position 2,580 of record JAAZPS010000268.1, read on the forward strand.
GACCGTGCAGCCCTCCTTGGGGACAACAAAGAGCCAGACGACCTCGCCGTAGATCTTGTCGGGCACCCCGATCGCTGCCGCCAGGGAAACCGCCGGATGGCGGACAACTACTTCCTCGATCTCCGCCGGCAAGACCGTGTAGCTGCCCACCCTGATGATCTGTTTCTTGCGCCCCTTGATATAGAGGCCGCCGTCTGCGGTAAGATAGCCCAGATCACCCGAGAGGCAGTAGCCGTCGGCGGAGAACCCGGCCCGATCCTCTTCGGGCATCCGGTAGTAATTGTTGATCGTCAGGGGGCCTTTGATCAGCACTTCCCCCTCCTCACCTGCAGGGAGGGCGTTGCCCAAATCGTCAACGATCTTCAGCTCCATCCCCGGCAGCGGTTTGCCGACATAGCCTTTGGCCAGCTCCTTCAGGTCATCGCCGATATCGGTGAAGGTTACCTCGGAGCCGGCTTCAGTGCTGCCGTAGCCCACCACCACCAGGGGAGAGATCCGCGCCCTGATCCCTTCGAGAAGCTCCAGGGGGACCTTGTCCCCCGAGAGGAAAGAGAGCTCCACCGAGGAAAGATCGAATTGATCCAGCTCTTTCATCGAGACCAGGATGGCATAGGTCACCGGAACACCGCCGATGAACTGCACCTTTTGATCCTGAATCGTCTGCAGCACCTCCAGGGGGCTCCATCTTTCCAGCAGGTGCATCTCGTAGCGGCCCACCAGGGCGGTGCCGATCAGCTCGACGGTTCCCCCGACATGGCTGGGCGGCAGCGCCGCCACCGTTTTGATGGTCCCGGTGACACCCCGGCCCCTGAGGATGCCGCTCAGAAAATCTTCTTCCAGGTAACACATGAGCGTTACATTCACGTGCGAGAGCAGGGCGGCTTTGGGGATACCGGTGGTGCCCCCGGTGAAGATGATCAGGGCGCCCTCGTGGGGCTGCTGATCTTTTTTGGCCGCTTCCAGCTCTTCTTCGAGGGGATAGCTTTTTTCCAGCAGTTCGCCAAAAGAGTCTCCAAAATCAGCCGGCTCGGTCATCAGGTAGGTGATTCCGGCGAAGCCCGGTTCCCCGGAAAGCTCCTTCAGGGAAGCAAGGATATCATTGTCTCCCGCTGCATTCATGGAGACGACCACCTTGGGGCTCACCTGGGGGATAAATCTTCTCAGATCGGTGATCCGGTAGCGCACATCCATCGGCACGGTGATGGCACCGATCTTGTTGGCGGCGATGAAGGTGAAAACATATTCCGGGTTCGAGGGCAGGATGGTAACGACCCGATCGCCCTTTCGCACCCCCAGATCCAGCAGAGCCCGGGCCAGTTGGTCGGTGATTGCAGAGAGCTCGGCAGAGCTATAGGTTTTTCCCTGAAAATTAACCGCCGGAAATTCAGGGTCCACCCGGCCCCAGTGATCAACATAGTTCCACAGAAAAGTCAACTCTGGTACTGCCATTTCCGTTCACTCCTTGGTCATTTATTTCGCCCGGTTCCCGCTGAAAAGCGGCTCAGTCTCCGCTCAACTTCATCTCGAGATCGACGCCTTTGCTGCTCAATGTTCTTTTCCGGTAGAAATACCACCCGATACCGACAAGGAGACAGACAAAATAGATCAGCGTCGATTCAAAGCTGGTCACAATGCCGATGACGAGAAAGACAGTCGAGATGGCGACCAAACCCCAGCAGAAAAAGCCGCGCCAGAACCGGTTCAGCTTGAAGGGAGCCCGGGCATAATTCTCGGGCATCAGCCGGGGGATCCGCCACACCGACAGACCGATCAAGATCTGGATGATCATGAACCCGAGCACGGTAACATTGGCGTAGTTCTGGATGCTCGTACCGATAAGAATGCCGACCATGGAGACAAGGGTGATGAAGAGGACCGCATTCCCCGGCGCCTTGAATCGGTTTATTTTCCCGAAGATCTCGGGCCAGATCCGATCCTGGGCCAGCGCAAAAACCTGCCTTGATGATGACAGAATTACCGCATGGATCGTGGTTGCCGCGGCGAAAAGGGCGCTGAACGAGATGATCACGGCCATCCATTGCGGCAGAAACAGCTCCGAGGTCTTGGCCACGGCCGCCTCAAGGCCCCCCAGCACCCGCCAGTCCATATTGCCCACCAGCGACACCGTCACCAGGGTGTACATGACCAGCACCATGAGCAGGGAGACCGCCAGGGCGATGGGGATATTGCGCGACGGTTTCTTGATCTCTCCTCCCATATCGGCGATGATCATGAATCCGGAGTAGGAAAAATAGGCAGTTACAGCGACCACCATCACGGCAGCAAAGCCGTTGGGCATAAGCGGCACCATCAGGGTGCGATCAATGGTGAACAGCCCGCCGATGCCGAAGATCAACAGGGCGATGATGAATTCGACCACCATGATCACCTGAATGGCCACACTCAGCTGAACCCCAACATAATTCAGGATCCCGAAAACCGCCACAATGGCCAGGGCGGTGAGCATGATATTGATATCACCCAGCAGGTACTGCAGGTACTCGGCAAAACCGTAGGCAAGCAGGGCCTGGCCGACTGCTGTGGTCACGATCAGGGTCCAGACCATCATGAACCCCCAGAACGGCGAAAGGGTCCGGCTCGCCGCAACATAATTGGCCCCGGTAACCGGCAGGATCGAGGCCATCTGGGCGCTGGTAAAGCAGACGAACAGCGCCGGGATCGCCGCCAGGACATACGCCAGCCATAACGCCGGCCCCGCATCCCCGGCCAGGGGTCCTACCAGAACAAAGATCGAGGCCCCGACAACATAACCGATCAGAGTAAATAGCGCACCACCAAGGCTGATCGTGCGTTCAAGCTTATTACCTGTCCCCCCCATACTCTTGTTCTCCTTTTCGTTTGATTTGATTGATCTTTTCCGCCCCGCGAAAACAGGAGCCCGGTTCATCTGCCTTTGAAGGTCGGTTCCCGCCGCTCGATGAAGGCAAAGGCCCCCTCCTTGACGTCTTCGGTGTAGAGACAGGTCATCACGGCATCGGTCTCGTAGACCAGCGCATCGTCAAGGCTGATCTCACCGGACCGGTTCAGGGTCGATTTGACAAAATGGACGGGGACAGGTGCGTTTCTGGCGATCTGCTCCGCCCGCTCCATGACCTTATCCAGAAACCGCTCCGCCAGGGAGATGCTGGAAACAAGGCCAGTCGAGAGCGCCTCTTCCGCCCCGATCCTTCTCCCGGTAAGCATCAACTCTTTGGCCCGGCCCAGACCGATCAACCGCGGCAGCAGCCAGGTCACTCCGTTGGTTTCGAAGAGACCGACCTTCACCTCGGAAAATTCAAAGGTTGCTTTCTCGGAGGCGTAGCGGATATCGCTGGCGATGGCCAGCTCGGCCCCCGCACCGATGGCATAGCCGTTAACGGCGGCGATTACCGGCTGCGGCAGATCGAGCATACTTCTGGTCAGCGCCTGCATTCTTTTCACATTTTCTCGGAGTTCGTAATAGTCGATCTCCTGCCCGGCCAGGCCGCTCAATTCCCCCAGATCTTGACCGGCAGAGAAAGCCTTCCCCGCACCGGTGAGCACCACGCAGCGCAGAGCTTGATCGGCGCCGATCTCCTGAATCACCGCTGTCAGATCTTCAATGGTTTCGCGGCGCAGGGCATTGAGCACCGCGGGGCGATCCAGGGTGATCAGGCCCACTGCTCCTTCCCTGGTGAAGGTAAGATCGCGATATTCCAATGTTTTTTCCTCCCTGTTCAGATTTTCAAAGCAGCTTTCCGACCGACTGTTCCTATTACTGCAACGCAGTGCGGCCCTGGATTGGATCATGCGGTTAACCTTTTAACCGTATGGTCAATATTTTAACTAGTGGGTATATATTAATCGATCAATATAATTTAGTCAATAGGATTTTTAATAAATTTTCTGTTATCTGGAGTGCCGCCGCTCCCACCTCTCCGGGACAGAAGAGACGCGGGGCAAGAGGGATGGCGGGAGAGGGGAGGGCCGGGGTGGGGTGCGCCGGATCCTTCGGGCTGCGCCCTCAGGATGACAGCGGCGGCGAGGCCCTCGGGACGACAGAGGGGCTGCACCCGGCATGGACAGAGGCGGCTGCGGAATGACAAACGTGCTCTCCGGTCATCCTGAGCAAAGCGAAGGATCTCAAGAAGGGAGATACTCGACGGGACAACAGGGACGTACGTTGTTGTCCCATCTTAACTTCCTTACCCGCGAGGCGGTTGATCGGTCAATTCAATTGTTGTAGAATGATGGACAAGAGTGGAGCGAGATCCAGCATCTTAACTTGATCAATCAAACAGTGGGGTGAAACAATGGCTGATATAATTGCGATTGGCGAGGCCGATTTCGAAGAGCAGGTTATCCGGGAGCAGCTGCCGGTCCTGGTCGATTTTTGGGCGCCCTGGTGCGGCCCCTGCAAGATGATCGCACCGATCCTGGAAGAGATGGCGGTGGAATATCAGGACCGTCTCAAGATTTTCAAGGTTAATGTGGATGAGAATCCGGAACTGGCGGGCCGTTTCGAGATCATGGGTATTCCGGCGATGCTTCTATTCAAGGGGGGGGCGCTGGTGGAAAGCTTTGTTGGGGCCATGCCCAGACAGGCCCTGACCTCCCGGATCGAGCCGCATCTTTAAGGGCTCTGTTCAGGATAGATCCGTCTGTTTTACCGACAGCTACAGAGGGGCTTTCAGTTTCTCCTGGTGCGGGATCAGTTGATCTGTTTTAGCCGTTTTTAAAGGATATCCGGATAAAATAGAGAACTGTTTTAAAAATCCGAGTAGGAGGCATCTGCTTATGAGAAAAGCCCTGTTCTCCGTTCCGGTCAAGATCCGCTATTATGATACCGATCTTTCGCGAGCCGTCTATTTTACCAATTACATCAAATGGTTTGACTCCATCGCCCTTCCCGATTTCACGGAAACATTGGGTATTGATTGGCGCACATTTTTGGAGGAAAACGTTGACGCAGTGGTTGCTCATGCCGCTTTCGACTACAAGGCACAGTGTTTTCTGGACGAGGTGGTCGATATCAATATCACCGATATCGATCTGGGAAGAAGCAGCATGACGATCTACGGTGCTCTGTACAAGGATGAAACCCTCATCGCCGAAGGAAAGTTGGTTTATGTCTTTATCGATTTTTCAACCCGCAAGACGCTGCCCATACCGGAACCGTTCAAAGGGAAGATCATAAGCCATATTAAAAAGGTCAGAAGCTAGCCTGCAATCATAGCGGCCAGAAGGTCCGGGACGATTTTCCCGGACCTTTTCTTGTCAAGCGCAGTTTCAACCTGCCTCCAAATATGTTACAGAACCTTGAACCGGCGCAGCAGCAGGCAGAGGTGGTAGAAATACCCGGCCCCGCTGCCGCCGGCCCGGAGCAGCGCTGCAGCACTTACCTGCAGCTCCTGCGCCCTGACCTTGGGGTCGGAAAGATATACCGCCAGCAGCCCCTGGACCACAGTGCGGTGAAAGGGGGCATGCGGCAGTGCCGAGACCTCCTGCAGCGCTTTCCCGAGAAAGAGGGTCAGCCGCTCCATAGCCCGCTCCGGGGAGGGATAGCAGGCCACGAAATTCAGATCGCCCCCCCGAAGATCTTCATCCTGATCGATCCAGTAGTCCAGAAGGATATGAAGCCCGCAAACCCAGGGAAAATAAGCACGGACCAGCTGCCGGGCCTCCTGCGGTCCGGCCCGGGAAGAGGTGGCCAGGCCGAAGAGGGCAAAAAGGCCCAGGGTCGAGCCGCAGGCGGCGGCATATTCCCACCAGTGCAGCGCCGGGGTGTCGGGGGCGGCCTTCTCCCTGAACCAGCGCTTCACACGGCTGCTGCGCATATTGGGCTGGAGATGTTTGTAGACCTGCAGATCATTGTAGCGCGAGGCCAGCTGCAGGATCTCCGGCTCCACCGCGGCATAGCCGGGCAGGGTGCCGGTACAGCTGCGGCATTCGGCAACAAGCGCTTTCAGGTAACCGCCGTCGTGCCTCGAGGGATAGAAGCGGTAGTAATCCACCGCACCGGCGGGACCGCTGCCGAGCGCCTCCAGCACGGCCCGGTGAAGATAGCGGAAGGCAGCCTCGCTGTAGACCCCACCGCGATCGCAGAGATTGTCCAGGTAGTCGCTGATCGTCTGCAGGGCAACGATCAGCTTGACCAGTATTTTTTCGTAGAGAGGATTGAAATTGTAAAGCGCGTAGAAGCTACCACCCTGGGCATGAAAACGCTTCCGGGTCAGGCTGGCCGAAGCCTGCCGCAGAAGGGGCCACTCGGCCCGGCCGGTGTAGCGCTGCCAGTGTTGCAGCTCCCGGGATACCTGCGGCAGCACCACCGTAAGAAACCGGACCAGGGAGTGATCGGGACGGCTGACGGCCGGTTTGACCGGGGACTGCTGGAGTTCTTTAGGGTTCAACTTCGGATCACACTTCCGCAAAGTAGTTTACCGGGGCGGATTGGCTGCTCCCCCGCTTCCTTTTTGTGGGCAGCTGCAGGAAGAAAATAGCCGCACCGACCCCGGTAGTGCGGCTATTGCAACCGGTAGCGCGGACCGTTCTACTGTTCCGGCCGGTCTTCCTGCTCCTGACCGGGAGCGCCGGCCCCTTCATCGCCGGGGATATTCTCCTCGCCGCCCAAGAATTCGGGAGCAGCAAGCAGTTCTTCTCCCCCTGCCGGGGTGCCGATCTCATCGCGGATGTAGCGAAAATAGATCCATTCGGCCACCCCGATGACTGCGGCGGTGGCCAGGATCACGCCTGCGCCGACAGGGCGGCGCAGGAACGAACCGCCCAGGGCCAGGATCACTGCGGCCACAATGAAATTGATGATCGCCGTGGGGAGTGCGCCGAGGCGTGCCAGCAGGTAAATATCACCGACAAAATAGAGCACCACCGCCGCAACGAGAGCGATAACCACAGAGCTGCCCAGAGGCACTGCCGGGACCAGGAGAAAGCTGAGAAAGATCACCGTGATTGCAGCGATATAGATAAACTTGACTAACAGCGGCCTGATATGTTCCACTGTGTCACCCCCTTTCATGATCAATAATTTTCCCAGGTGCAGCCGCAATCATGCACCGGGAGAAGGAAAGGAGGCCGGACCGGGTTGAAAGAGTGGTTTTTTTATTTTCTGAAGGTTAAAACTGGCACCCGTCGAATATTAAATAGAAGTTCAGATCTAGAAAGGGGGTGCTCGCCATGTCCCGGGAAGAGATCGGCCACGTGAGGCATTACTACAACAAAATATCGGTGGCCATAATCGAGCTGTCCGCTCCGCTGAATGTTGGCGAAGAGGTCACCGTGGTCGGGCCGAAAACTGAATTCACCCAGAAGATCGGCTCGATGCAGGTAGAACACGAAAATATCACTTCGGCCAAATCAGGTGATCTGGTCGGTTTGAAAGTTATAGAGAAAGTCAGGGAAGGCGACCGCGTCTTCCGCTTGGAAGGCTAGATCAGGCGGCCGGCCGCCCGGCCCGGGCCGGATGAACCGCGTGAGCTCAAAAAACCCCTTCTCTTCAGCGGAAGGGGTTTTGCTTCGGTGATCGCTGGCCCGGCACTATCCGAGCAGGCACAGCTCCACCATCTCCAGCAGCTGCTTCTGGCATTCCTGGAGGAGCTTCTCGTTGTTGGTAAAGATATACTGGATCCCCAGACCGTCAATGGTGGCCTGGATATTCGAGGCGACAGGCTCTACCGGCACCTCCTTGAATTCACCGCTGTTCTGCCCGGCGCGGATGATCTCCGAGATCTGATTGCGGCAGATGCGGTAGGAAAACAGACTGAACGGATTGCTCTCCTCCCGGGCACTGTGGTTGATCCCCACATCCATGATCACCAGGAAGTGATCTCTTTTTTCGCAGAAAAATTCGATGCTGGCAATGATATAATTGTGCAATTTCTCGATATCCGTTTCGCCCCGCTCAACCTGCTCTTTCAGAAATTGATTCATCTGCTGCAAGAGGGTGGCGGTCATATCCCGGATCAGGTTGTATTTATTCTTAAAGTGATACGATATGACCCCTTTGCTGACGCCGGCATTGACAGCGATATCTTCAAGCGAGGTATTGTTGAAACCCCGCTGAGCGATCGTTGCTGTGGCCACCTCGATAATCTGCTTGCGCCTGAAGTAGGAGGTAAAGGTCCCCTTTTGGGAATTGGTAAAATCTTTTTTGTTGATCATATTTAGATTATATTAGAAAGTAGGCTTAAAAGTCAAATTTTACCCGAACCGGAACCCGAACCGAACCGCCTGGCGCTGTCCCGGAGATTATCCGGGCGGCGCCGCCTCGGGGTCGGGCCTGGCCGGTACAGGGCCGGTTACCGCTGCGGCCGCCCCGGCAAGGGCCTGCCGGGCCGCACCGTCGGGGAAGGGCTGCAGCGCCCGGAGAGCCTGCTCCTTGCTGCAGCGGGCGGCGGCCAGGGTGTAGTCGAGGGAGCCGTTTTCGCCGACAACCCGGCGAAGCAGCTCCAGCAGCGCCGGCGGCAGCTCCGGGGAGGCTGCGCGAAGCATCTGCCGGTAGCGGGGCCTGGTTTCAAGGAGATGGATCAGCGGCAGGGTGGCCAGGCCCTGCTTCAGATCGCTCCCGGCGGGCTTGCCTCCCTGTAAGGGGGCTTCGCTGTAGTCGGCCAGATCGTCGACGAGCTGGAAGGCCTGGCCCAGGTTGAGGCCATATTGGCGCAGGGACCGCCGCTCCCCTGCGGTGGCTCCGGCGATCCAGCCGCCGGCTTCGCAGCAGGAAGCGATGAACTGGGCTGTTTTGAGGTGGATGATCCGGTAATACTGCCGCTCGCTCAGATCCCAGCGGTGGCGCCGCTCGGCCTGGCAGAGCTCTCCCCGGCAGAGCAGGGCCACGCTCCGCGCCATCAGCCTGAGAGGCCCGGCTTCATGCCCCTTTTCGCTCAGCAGGGCAAAGGCGCGGGCCAGCAGCAGATCGCCGGCCAGGATCGCTGCCTTGCGGCCCCGGAGCAGGTGCAGGGTAGGGCGCCCGCGCCTGCAGGAGGCGTTGTCGATGATATCGTCATGAACCAGGGAAGCGGTATGGATCATCTCCACGGCGGCAGCGGTGCGGTAAAGCACCTCATTTTCCTTGATCCGCTCCCCGCCTGTCAGGACGGCGCAGAGAACGAGCAGCCGCGGCCGCAGCATCTTGCCACGGTTCTCCAGCAGTTCGCGGAGCAGCTTCTGCGGGGATCCCGGCAACGGGGCCAGAGCCTCGCCGAGGGCTCTTTCAACTGCACCCATCTCCACAGAAAGCGTTAACGCCGTCAGCGCTGCTGTCAGCCCAACCCCTCCTTCTCCGCAGGAATACGGCTTTGTTCCCTGCGGTGATCTCCTCTAGTCATATTTCCCGGTGCCGCCTATTTCATGCGGGAAAGGGGCCGGCAACGGCCCTTTCCCGAAATTCTCTCCGCCGGCGGCAGGAATAGCTGCCTTTATCTTGAACTGTACTGTTCGGATCTGATAATTCTGGTACTGGTTCAGTACTGGCGGGGGGAAAAAGATGTGGAATCAAAGGTGTGAAAGCATGCCCCGCGAGCAGCTGTCCCGGCTGCAGTTCTTGCGGCTGAAGCAGACGCTCGAGGCGGTCTATCAACTGGTCCCGTACTATCAGCAGATATTCCGGAAGGCCGGGGTTGAACCGGGCGATATCCGCTCGCTGGACGACCTGGCGGGGCTCCCTTTTACGGTGAAGGACAACCTGCGGGAGAACTATCCCTTCGGGCTCTTCACCAATGGACTGAACGAGGTGGTGCGGCTGCATTCCTCCTCGGGAACCACGGGTCTGCCCACGGTTGTCGGCTACACCCGTAACGATCTGGAGGTCTGGGCGGAGCTGATGGCCCGGGCGCTTTCCGGCGCCGGGGCGGTTCACGATTCGGTGGTCCATATCGCCTACGGTTACGGCCTCTTTACCGGGGGGCTGGGTGTTCATTACGGCGCTGAAAGGATCGGGGCGACGGTGGTGCCGGTCTCGGGGGGGCAGACCAGGCGCCAGGTGCGGATGATGAAAGATCTGGGAACGACCCTGCTGGCCTGCACCCCATCATATGCCCTTAATATCGCCGAGACCATGATGGAGATGGAGATCGATCCAGGTGAGCTCGCCCTGAGCTCGGGGCTTTTCGGGGCCGAGCCCTGGTCGAACAATATGCGCAAGATTATCGAGGAGAAGCTTCAGATCAGCGCTTTCGATATCTACGGCCTCAGCGAGGTGATGGGGCCGGGGGTGGCCTACGAGTGCCCGGCCAAGGAGGGGTTGCACCTGCCGGAGGATCACTTCATCGCCGAGATCATCGACCCTGTCAGCGGGGCGGTTCTCCCCGAGGGCGCCACCGGTGAGCTGGTCATCACCACCATCACCAAGGAGGCGCTGCCGGTGATCCGCTACCGGACCCGCGATATCACCGCCCTGACCCGGGAGACCTGCTCCTGCGGGCGGACACACCTGCGGATCAACAAGATCAGCGGCCGGACCGATGATATGCTGATCATCCGGGGGGTCAATGTCTTCCCCTCGCAGGTCGAGAGCATCCTGCTGGAGATCGGCGAGACGGAGCCGCATTACCAGCTCGTCGTCGACCGCGAAGGGGCTCTCGACACCCTGGAGATCAGGGTGGAGCTGACCGAGCAGATGTTCTCGGACAAGGTCAAGGGGCTGGAAGGGCTGGAGAAACTTGTTCGCGAGGAGATCTACAACCTTCTCGGGATCAGCGCCCGGGTCAAGCTGGTTGAACCGAAAACAATTCCCCGCAGCGACGGCAAAGCACAGCGGGTGATCGACCGGCGGCAGCAGCGTTGACCGGAGTGAAGATTGCTCCGGGCTGGAACCGCCGAGCGGGAAAAAGGAGGCTTGTTCAATGGTGGTAAAGCAGATCTCCATATTTTTAGAGAATAAATGCGGGCGGATGACCCGCGTCTCCGAGGTTCTCGGGGAAGCGGGGATCAATGTCCGCGCCCTTTCCATCGCCGATACCTCCGATTTCGGGATTCTGCGTCTGATCGTGGACCGGCCTGATGAGGCCTGCGCCGTGCTCCGGGAAAAGGGATTCATGGCCTCGGTGACCGAGGTGATCGCCCTGGAGGTTCCCGATACCCCGGGGGGACTGGCCAGAGCGCTCTCGCCCCTGGAGGAGGCGGGGATCAATATCGAATATCTCTACGCTTTCGTCCAGAAGAGGACCGACGACGCCCTGATCCTGGTCCGGGTGGAGAATGTCGAGGCGGCCCTGAAGGAGCTGCGGAA
>JAAZPS010000269.1 GCA_012797095.1 Bacillota bacterium
ATCCCGCGATTTCAACAGAAATGTATTGAAACCGGCCTCCTCGATACAGCGGGCCCGCTCTGCAGCCGGCAGCAGGTTGATCGTCTCAACCGCTTTGATCTTGTATGGTTCCGGTAGATTACGGTCCATGCCGCGGTGCCTCCCTCGGAAGATCTTTGGCCGGGACAGGATTGTCCCGGCACTTTTCGCCCTGATAAAACAGGTGGGCAGACCCGGGCCATGCGCAGGGTCATGCCCTAATGTGACGCCACAGGTCGCCCACCCAATCTTTTGATCATATTCTAACTCGCCGGGCCGCTTTTGTCTATAGCAAAAGACTAATTGCGGAGCGCCTCGAAGGTTGGCAATGCTATCGCGGTTTCAAAGTCGGGAAAAGGATCACATCGCGTATCGAGGGACAGTCGGTTAAAAACATAACCACACGATCGATGCCGATGCCCAGTCCGGCAGCCGGAGGCATTCCGTACTCCAGAGCAGTCAAGAAATCTTCGTCCATCATATGGGCCTCTTCATCCCCCGCCTCGCGGCAGGCCAGCTGCCGCTCAAATCTTTCCCGCTGATCGATCGGATCATTTAATTCCGTGAATGCATTGGCCACTTCTTTACCGGCGATAAACCCTTCAAAACGATCGGTTAGACGGGGATCTTTCTTGTTCCTTTTTGACAACGGTGAAATATCAACCGGATAATCGACCACAAATATCGGGCGGCGCAGCTGCTCCTCGCAGAAGGTTTCAAAGAAGAGATTGAGAATCTCACCCCATCTCTTTTTACCGTCAAGCTCCATCCCGGCCTGTCGGGCCGCCCCCTGGGCTCCGGCATCGTCATCGATCTCGGTAAAATCTACGCCGGCATACTTTTGCACAATGGAGATCATCGTCTCCCGGGGCCATGGGGGGGTCAGATCAAGGGTTTCCCCCTGATAAACGACCTCGCTTTTTCCCAGCACCCGCCTGGCGCACTCGTAGATCAGCTTCTCGGTAAGCACCATCATATCTTCGTAATCAGCATAGCTTTGATAAATCTCCACGGTGGTGAACTCGGGGTTATGCACGGGGGAGATCCCTTCATTGCGAAAGATCCTGCCGATCTCATAGACCTTGTCCAATCCACCGATGAGAAGACGCTTCAGATGGAGCTCGGTAGCAATGCGTAAGTACAGTTTGATATCCAGGGCATTGTGATGGGTGATAAAAGGGCGGGCCAGGGCACCGCCGGCAATGGTTTGCATAACCGGCGTCTCCATCTCCAGGAAACCCCATTCATTCAGCAGATCGCGCATCGTCTGAATGATCTTGCTGCGATTGATAAAGGTTTCCCTGACCGCTTCGTTGACGATAAGATCAAGATAACGCTGCCGGTAGCGCAGCTCAATATCCTTCAATCCATGCCACTTTTCCGGAAGGGGCCGCAGCGCTTTGGTGAGAAAACTGTAATCCTCCACCGATACGGTGATCTCGCCCTTCCGGGTTTTGAAAACCGGCCCCTCCACCGCGATGAAATCACCGATATCGAACAGCTCGATCAGGCTATACTTCTCTTCGCCGAGCTGATCCCGGCGAAAATATATCTGAATTATCCCCCGGTAATCTTTCAGGTCGGCAAAAGTAGCCTTGCCGTGCGTGCGAACCCCGATCAATCTGCCGGCCAGGGAGACATTTTTATTCTCCAGCGAGTCAAATTGAGCGACCACCTCTGCGGAATAATGGGTGGAGAGATAACCGGGCCCGAATGGTTCAATGCCTTTTTCCCTCAGCTGAATCATCTTCTGGCGCCTTGCCTTCATCAGTTCATTTAGCTGATCCTGCTCCATTTATATACCTCCAGGGTTTTAACTGATCTCCAGTATCCTGTATTTAAGCGAACCGGCGGGCACCTTCACCTCGATCTCTTCTCCTATCGACAGCCCTAGAATGGCTTTACCCACCGGAGACTCATTGGAGATCTTGCCGTCCCCGGGATCAGCCTCGGCGGTGCCGACGATTGTATAGATATATTCACGATCCACCTCGATATCTTTGAGCTTGACAGTCGAACCGACCGTCACATAACTGTTGGTGCCGTCTTTTTCAAGGATCCGGGCTCGCCGCAAAATTTTCTCCAGGGTGATTATCCTGCCCTCGATAAAGGCCTGCTCATTTTTGGCATCTTCATACTCCGAATTGTCGGTGATGTCGCCGTAGGTGATCGCATCCTTGATCCGGGCGGCAATATCTTTACGCTTGACCGATTTGAGAAAATTGAGCTCTTTCTCCAATTTTTCCAGACCGCCTCTGGTTAAAAGGACCTCTTCGTTGGTCATCTGTAATGATTCTCCCTTTCGTTAGTTTTACCTTGAAAGAACATTACAATTTTATGAACCTTCCCCGGAGCATATGCTTTTGCATTGACGAAATAAAAAACGGAACCGTCAAAGAGATATCGGCCAAAACACCTTTTCCTTTGACACTTTCCGCGCAGCCCCAGGTTTGTTCTACTTGGCAATCAGAAATTGTAAAAGTATTATAAATGGCAAAAACTCAATTGTCAAGGCTGCGCGATCACTTGTTCAAACACCGGGTACACGATCAACAGGCTCATTCGCACAGAACCGCGAAGATTAAACTGACGAGGAACCCCGAAAACAGGGGTTCCCCGCGGTGCCGATGTAAACTGGGTTCCTGAAGAACTTCCATGATCAGTTTTGGAATTGATTCCTATTGCTCAACAATTGCTACCACCCGGCACCACCCAGCACTTCCACCAGTCAGTTTCACCGGGAAGCAGCACACCTTGAACCCGTGGGGCGCAGGCAACCGGTCCAGATTTGCTAGCTTTTCGATATGACAGTACTCCCTTTGTATTCCGACCCGGTGTGCTTCCCACAAAATATCCCTGTCGCCGCTTTCCTCGAATTCTTTCTTGATCGCCCAGAAAGGTCGATCCCAACCCCAGGCATCGATTCCCATCACCTTTATTCCCTGATCGCACAACCACAGCGTGGCCCCGGCAGACATCCCGCAGCCGGCTTCAAAGTATTCTTTTTTCCCCCATTCCTTATCGGCACCGGTCATGATCATGACGATATCAAACGGTTTGATCACGTAATCGATCCGCTTCAGCTCATCTTGGATCTCGTTTGAGCTGATTGCCGAACCGTTCGGTTTATCTCTGAAGTCAAGCACAACCCCGTCACCATAACACCATTCCAGTGGCACTTCATCTATAGTGATGGCCCTTTTCCCTTCGCTTGTCGGATAGTAATGCCAGGGTGCATCCAGGTGGGTCCCTGAATGGCTGTTCAATTCAACCAGATCGTTGGCCCAGCCCAATCCCCCGGGCAGATCTTCCGGAACCGCTCCCCAAAATTTCGCCGAGGCGGCAGCAGTGTCTTGATGACTTTGATGAACCACTTTGATCGGTAAAGGTTCACTTGGACTTTCTTCCGTCGGCACACTCAGATCAATCAAAATCGGCAATTTGCAACCTCCCCGAAGACTTCATCGTTAATAATTGACCCGATCTTTCCCTTTCAGCCCCAGTATCTTGCGGGCATCTTCCGAAGTTGCCACCTCAAGGTCCAGGATGGAAACGAGCTCACCTACTTTCCCAACCTGATCGGCACTGCTTTGAGCCAACTGCCCCTTACCAATATAGAGGGAATCCTCCAACCCTACCCGGACATTTCCACCCATGGCCAAAGTGGCGGCAGCGATGAACAGCTGCATTCTGCCGGCAGCGCAGACCGACCAGGTAAAACCATCAGGGCCAAATGCTTCTTTTGCCCGCTCGTAAAGAAAGACCAGGTTGGCAACGCTGGCGGGAATTCCGCCAAATACACCCATCACAAATTGCAAGTGCAACGGCTGTTCAACAAACCCTTGACTGACAAGATAGGCGACATTGTTGATCATCGCTGCATCGTAGATCTCCAGCTCGGGTTTTGTATTGACCCTGCTCATCTCCAGGCAATATTCTTTCATTGTCCTAAAAGTGTTCGGGAAAATAAGATCCTCGGTGGCCTCCAGATAGGGCTTTTCCCAGGAATGCTTGAAATCCGGATATCTCCGGGCCAGGGGGAATACCGCAAAATTCAATGAACCACAATTCATCGTGCCCATTTCTGGCTGTAGATCCGTGACTGCCCCGAGACGTTCCTGGACTGTTGAACCGAGCCCGCCGCCTGTTGTCACACATACGATCAGATCTGACTGTTCTTTGATCCCTTCTGCAACCTGCCGGAACAGCTCAACCCTGTTCGTGGGCTGCCCAGTGTCAGGATCCCGGACGTGGATATGGGCAATGGCCGCCCCGGCTTCAGCGGATCTGACCGCATCATCGATTATCTGTTTCGGCGTAACCGGTAAATATGGGGTCATCGTTGGGGTGTGAATCGCCCCGGTAATCGCAGCGGTGATAATTACCTTGCGCATAGCCAAGCCTCCTCAAGCTTTCATTACTAGGCCAGGAGAGTGATCCGGCCCGGTAGCATTTAAGCATAGGGGTAATCCGGAGAATTGATATCCTCCTGGTAAAGGCGCCACTCTTCTTCTGTAATAAAGCCTTTTTCCCGATAATATTTCCGAGCCTCTTTGAGAATGGATTCGATCGCATTCTCCTGGGTATCGGTCAACGCCAGTGTGCTGTGCTCACTCACCAGATGCTCCATCCTCTCCCGGGCATGATCTATTGCCTTTTTATGACCGAGGGTAGCCCATTCAGGATAGGTCAGGGTATCTGCCACCTGGGGCATATATTGCTCCGCTCTCCACCATTCCCGGGTATGTTTTGTCGTCAAGAAGTTGCCGGGCAAAGGTCCCACTTCGTTTATCAAATCGACCGCGGCGGTCTCTTCGTTGACGGTGATACCCTTCAACAAACGCCCGATCATCCCGACAATATCGTCATCCAGTATGGCTTTTAACGGATGAGCGGTCAGCTCACCGGTCATCCCACCATGCATCAACACTACGGTTGTTCCGCTCAAAGCCCCGAGCAGTGCCCCCATGGCGGTTTCATAAGCAGCCTGAAAATCAATCGCTTTTGAGCTAGTCCAGGCAGAAGAGCTTGTCCAGGTCGGGATCTTGTACCTGCGCCACAACTGGTTAAAAGCCGCCTCTGCCAGCGAGTTCCCGATATTGCCAAAAGCCGGTGAACCGGTCTTCATATTCTGGGCCATGATCATACTGCCCACCCAGACCCGTGCTCCGGGTTTGATCAGCTGGCTCAAAACAATACCGGCAAGAGCAGCTGCAATATCGGTAATTAATGACCCGCAAATGGTCGCCGGCCCTGTCGCTGCAATGGTGGTTCCGGCAGCGAAATGAAAGGGCATATCCGTTTTGGCGTAAAGACGGATCTGCTCGACAGACTCTTTTTGGATTGAAAGAGGCGCTGCCGGATTGATCAGCTGCAGCAGATCCTGATCGGTTGCCTTCGCCATTTCAATATTCCACCGATCATTGCCCAAAACTGTGCCTTCCATCTGGATCTTGGTAGAACATCTAATTTTGGCAGCATTACTCTCCAACAGACACATACACTGGGGAACCTTATCAAAACCGAACCAC
>JAAZPS010000270.1 GCA_012797095.1 Bacillota bacterium
AAATAGAGCAATGAGTTTCAGTCGTAGGCTTTAGCATGCGTTTAGCATGTGGTCTTCCAGTGGGCATTAAGCCTAAACAGCGAGTTTACTCGCCAAAATTTATTTTGTAACCCACCTGCTTTAGCAGGTGGTAGTTAAGTAATCCATCCGCCCCTAAAGTTGGTTCTGGGAACCGCCGGCTATTGGTCCGGCAGCATGGGTTGTTATTTCCCCACTGTACCGTTTGAGATCCTTCGGGCTGCGCCCTCAGGATGACGGGGGGGAGGGGCTACGCCCTGTACCTGCCTCTAAAGTTGGTTCGGGGAACTGCCGGCTGTTGGTCCGGCAGAGCGGGTTGTTGTTTCCCCGCTGTACCGTCTGAGATCCTTCGGGCTGCGCCCTCAGGATGACGGGGGGGGAGGGGCTGCGCCCTGTACCTGCCCCTAAAGTTGGTTCGGGGAACTGCCGGCTATTGGTCCGGCAGAGCGGGTTGTTGTTTCCCCACTGTACCGTTTGAGATCCTTCGGGCTGCGCCCTCAGGATGACGGGGCCGCGCCCTCGGGTGACATGAGGGCGCGGCCCCGTCATCTTTCGCGAGTTTAAAATAGCAGACAGAGCTTGCTCCAGCAGGCTGCCAGAAAGTTGCGCAGCGGTACGGTGAGGTTCCAGGCGTAGGTACCGCTGCCGGTGCTGCTGTTGTCTTCAGCGTGCACGGTGACTTTTACGGTGTTGCTGGAATCGGACTGCCCCAGAAGGTTTGCCGCCCTGACATAGTAGGTATATTCGCCGGGCTCGAGGTTGGCATCTCCATAGCGGTACGGCCAGGGAGGGACCTCCTTTAACTCAGTATCGTTGCGGTAAATAATGAATTTGGTTACCGGCGGCAATATTCCGGCGGGTTCCCACGTCAGGATAACCTTATTCCCGTCCAGTTCGGCTTTCAGATTTTTTGGGCTGCCCGGTATCTCCGATGCTTCCTTTACCGTAACCTCTCCCTCAACCGGATTGGAACGGGCGCCCTGTTCATTGACCGCGTAGAGCGTGTAGATATAGGTTTCCCCTCCCTGCAGCTGGCTGTCGAGATAGCTGTCCTCACTTTTACCCAGGGTTTTGATCAGCCGCGCGGCATCGCTATTTTCGCTTTTCAATCGGCGGTACAGCTGGAACTCCTTCACCGTATCACCGCTGTAGATCCAGGTTAGCTTGGCTTCATTGTTTTTCGCAGCGGAGATGTGAAAATAGCGAAAACCACCGGCAAATTCTGTGTGAAGATCACAGACTTCTCCCGGGGGGTGGTCGCTGGCATCGAGCGGCGCACGGCCCGCTCCCCTTTTCCAGTTTCCGTCGGTGACGAGGTAATCGGGCCGGTCAAAATAGGTTACCTGCTCAATCATATCGGAGGGGCAGAATTCACCGGCCAGCAGCCCCGAGGCCTTGCAGATATCGAGCTGTACATGCTTGTCGCAGGTCAGCCGCGGAGCATGATTCTTCAGAAAATAATCGGCAGTTACAGTTCCCGCTTCCCGGCAGTGATCATTGGGCAAAAGACCTGTTTTTGTGCAGACCTCCACCCGAACCACCCCTGCAGGCTGGGGGGCAAAATTCTCTCTGGGAAGGGTTTTGAAGACCTCCCGGAAAAGTTCCCGGACCATTCCCGTGGAATAGCCCCACCCGGAAGTGATCTTCCCCATATCCTTGATGTCGTAACCCATCCAGAAGGTGGCGACCACATTGGGTGCATAAGCGGCCAGGTAGATATCGCGAGCATCGTCCGTTGTCCCTGTCTTGGCGGCAAGAGGGCGGCCCATCCCCGAAAGTCCCCGGGCGGTGGTCGAGGTAACCACATCCTGGAGGATGCTTGTGGTCATGAAGGCTGCCTCGCGGGATAGAACCTGCTCCGGCAGAACCTTCTGTTCATAGATCGTTTCACCGCGTCGATTTTCAATACGGCGCACGGTGTGTATTTTCATCTTTACGCCGTTGTTGGCCAGGGTGCTGTAGGCCTGGGCCATCTCCAGCGCCGTCACTTCGCGGGAACCGATAGCCCAGCTGGGAACAGGTTGCGCCTTCCGCGGGTCATACGAGGAGATCCCCATCTGGTAAGCCATCTCCGCTCCCTTTTGCAGGCCGATATGTTCCATATAGGTTCGGATCGCCGGAATATTGTAGGATTGGGCCAGAGCCCGGCGAACTGTGACCAGGCCCCGGAAAGCGCCGTCGAAATTTTCCGGACGCCAGCCCTGGGGACCGACCAAAGGGGCATCATCCAGCACCGAGCCCAACCCGAGCAGCCCTTCGTTGAAGGAAGGGGCGTAGTCGATGATTGGCTTGATCGCCGAGCCGGGTTGGCGCAGGCTGAGATAGCGGAGCAGCTCGTTGCGGTTCTTGAAATAGTCCCTGCCGCCGCCAAGGGCCCAGATTTCGCCGCTCTTGGGATCGGCCAGAACTAGTGCGGACTGAGGCTGGGGAATTCCGTTTTCTTCGTCAACATAGGCGCTCGGATAATCAGCGGGCAGCTGTCCGTTGTTTGCTTTGACCGCTTCACTCAGCCTGGCGATATCGATACGTCGGGTTGCAGGGTAAAGATTGGCCCGGTCCAGCACATTCTCGAGATGCTCCTGGTAACTTGTGTTCATGGTTGTGTAGACCCTGAGGCCACCGTTGTAGATCGCTTCGTAAGCTTCTTCACGGGAGCCGAATTCGGGGATACCTTCAAGTATCTCGATCAATTCGTTGTGAACAACATAGTCGACAAAATAGGGGTACGGATAGGCCGTTGCCGAGGGCTCGGCAAAGGAAAGTTCGGCAGCAATCGCTTCCTCATATTCCGCCGGGCTGACATAGTTTAGCCGGTTCATATTGCCGAGAACGAGCTTCATCCGGCTGGTAGCGGCCTCTTCGTTGTTGAATGGGTTGTAGTATTCCGGAGAGCGGACAATCCCGGCCAGCAGGGCTGCTTCGGCCAGCTTGAGCTCGCCGACGCTCTTGCCGAAATAGGCCTGGGAAGCAGCTTCAACACCGTAGACCCCGTTGCCGAAATAGATCCGGTTGAGGTACATCTCCAGAATCTCTTCCTTGCTCTTGATCCGCTCCAGCTTCAGGGCCAGCCACATCTCCTGTACTTTCCGCTTGATCGTTTTTTTCTGCTCGAGCAGGACGTTGCGAATAAGCTGTTGGGTGATCGTGCTGGCGCCTTGTGAAAAGCTGCGGTCGCGGATATTGACCAGGATAGCCCGCCCGAAGCCGAGCAGATCGACCCCCCGGTGTTTTTTGAAACGTTCGTCCTCGATGGCGATAAAGGCCTTCTGCAGATGCTCGGGGATCTCATCGATGGGGATCACGATCCGGTTTTCCACGGCGTGCAGCTGGGCGATCTCGCGGTTATCGCGATCAATAATGTAAGAGGCTTCGACCGCCTCCAGGGCGGCCGGATCCAGGGCCGGTGCGGCAGCCAGATAGCTGATCAGGACCCCGGCGACACCGAGGAAAACCACGGCCGCCAGAATGGCGACGCCCAGACCGATCTTTTTGAAAAGCGGCTTGTTCTTCTTCAGTTTTTCGATAAAGGATATCCCGGCAGTTTGCTTAGCGCTCTTTCGAGAAGCGCTTGACGGACCCTTTCCTTTAGCCACTCTCGAAGCGCCTCCTCTCTTTCGTGGAGTATGCTATAATGAAAACATTATAGCATAATTGCATCATCAAAAGGTCAGTTTTAACTGAAATTAACATCCGTGAGCCTCTGCGGCGCCCTGTTGAGCGATGACAGAATGGAGCCGTCGGGTTATTTAACCGCAATCGTGCTTAATTAAAGTAAGCTGGTTAATTTTACACGAAAAAGATACCCAAAATCGGTTTAATCGGGTAAAATAGAGATGACGTCAAATTTTGGGCAATATCTATGAAAGCGGTTCAATAACAAGGAGGTCACTTTTCGAGATGAAACCACTGCATAAGTTGGGCCGGGATCTGCATGCCGCGCTGGATCCATTTTTCTATCCGGCCAATATTGCGATTATCGGGGCCAGCCAGTACCTGATCAAGCCGAGCGGGCTTCCCCTTAACCTACTGGAGATCTACGAATACAAAGGTGAGATCTTCCCGGTCAATCCGAAATATGAGAAGATTGGCGGGCATAAGTGTTATCCGACCGTTTTGGATATTCCCGTTGCCGTTGATCTGGCGATCATCACGGTGCCTGCTGCGGTGACGATGGGGGCGCTCTACCAATGCGCCGAGAAGGGGGTAAAGGCGGTCATCATCTTCACCTCCGGTTTTGCCGAGGTGGGTGCAAGCGGGCGGGAGGTTCAGGAGGAGATCAGCCGGTTGGCCCAGGAATCGGGTATGCGCATCCTCGGTCCCAACTGCCTCGGGGTGGTCAACTATTACAACGGCAGTGCTGCCAGCTTCATGTACCACGCCAAGCCCGAGGATATCTACTACCCGGAAACGCTAGCTTATATCACCCAGAGCGGCGGCCTCGGCGCGATCATCTTCCAGATGGTGCTGCAGCATTCGGTGGGCTTCAACTACTTTGTCAGCACCGGTAATGAGGCCGATGTCAATTTTGCCGAGGTTCTAAGTTATCTGGTGGGACGAGAAGAGGTAGAGCTTATCGGCGGCTATATCGAGGGTCTGCCGCAGGATGGGCGGCTCTTCATGGAAGCCTGCCACGAAGCTCTCAAGCAGAGGAAGCTACTCACCTTCCAGAAGGTGGGCCGTACGGCGGTGGGGGCCTCGGCGGCGGCATCCCATACCGGAGCACTGGCCGGCGAGGACAGGGTTTACGATGGGGTCTTCAAGCAGTTCGGGGTGATCCGCGCCGAGGATGTCGAGCAGATGAATGCGCTGATCACCATGCGGGCTGCTGGAAGGCTGCCGGCAGGCAAAAGGATCGGGGTGATCACCATCTCCGGCGGGGGCGGTGTGGTGGTGGCAGATAAATGCCCTGATTACGGCCTGGATGTGGTCCGTCTTACCGATGCCACCCAGGCGAACCTTCGGGAATTTTTCCCTCCCTACGGCGCCGTGGCCAATCCGGTGGATCTGACCTCGGCCATCTTTGTCGAAGGAGCCCTTTTCCAGCGGGCCATCCGGACCGTGATGGAGGATCCCCTAGTCGATGTGGGAGCCTTTTTCTACAACCTGCAGATGCCCGACTTCAAGGCCGCCGAGAAGATTATCGATGTCTACTATTCCACCAATAAACCGCTGGTTGTTTTTACCTGGCCGACTGGACAGGATTATGCCGTTGAAGGCAAGGAGAAGATGATCCGGGCGGGTGTCCCGGTGATCGAGCATGTTCCGAGCGGGCTGTGGGCACTCTCTGTCCTGGCCGACTGGGCCCGGCGGACGGAAAACGTCCCCTCTTTTCCCCGGTACCGGCCCGGAGAGGAGCGGCGGCAGGCACTGGAGACGATCCGAACCCAGGCCAATGAGGGGCGGCGCGCTCTGACCGAGTCGCGTTCGAAAAAGGTGCTGCAGGCTTACGGGATCCCGGTTACAGAGGAGATTCTGGTACAATCTGCCGGCGAGGCCGCTGCTGCGGCCGGCTCCATCGGCTATCCCGTTGTCCTGAAGATCGAGTCGCCGGATATTCTTCACAAGACCGATGCGGGCGGAGTTCTTTTGGACCTGAAAGACAGCGACGCCGTTACGGAAGGATACGAGCTCATCGTCAAGCGAGCCCGGGAATACAACCCTGCTGCCCGGCTGGACGGGGTCCTTGTGCAGAAGATGCTGGAGCCGGGGCTGGAGGTAATTCTGGGGCTGAAAAAGGATCCGCTCTTCGGCCAGACGGTTTTGCTCGGTCTGGGGGGGATCTTTGTGGAGCTGCTCAAGGATGTTTCCATCAGAACCGCTCCGCTGCGGGAAGAGGATGCCCGGGCGATGATCGAGGAGCTCCAGGGGAAAGCCCTTTTTGACGGTGTTCGGGGGCAGCTGCCCCGGGATCGGGAGGCCCTTGTTTCGATCATGATGAAGCTCTCCCGCCTGGCGGTGGAGCTGGACTGCGAGATCGCCGAGCTCGATATCAACCCCCTGATCGTCTATGCCGAGGGAGAAGGTGCCGCGGCCGCCGATGCGCTTATTGTGCTCACCGCAGAGCATTAAAACAGATCAGATATTTGTTCACTTCATTCCGATATAAAGAGGGAGGGCTGCTCCAGAGCAGCCCTTTTTGATCATCCCGGCCCTGCCGTCCCGATCGACCTGCCGCTTTTTCAAGAATATCTTCCCTTGTTTACGGCCAAAATAAAATGCTTAAAAAATCACAGTTAGGGAGGTTCAGCGATGCGGGCAACGATGCGCAATGTGGGCAAAGCCGAGTTCATGCACCTGTTTCACCAGTACCAGGCGGAATCGCTCTGCGGTAAAAAGCTGCAGTCATATTCCACCCAGGTTCAGGATCCGCGCTTGCGAAACCTGATCAACGAATTCAATACCCAGTGCCAGCAGCGCGCTCAATGGCTTTCAGCGACGTTGAGCGATGCCGGCGGTTCCCCCTATATCACCCCCTAAGGAGGTTGGTTCTGATGACACAACAGCTGGGCGAAAAAGAGATCGCCGGCGATATCCTCTCCGGTTTTAAACTGAATGCCTCCGGTTACCTTCATGCGGTCATGGAGGCGCAGGATCCGAGTATTCGTCAGACATTTCAGGATTACCAGTGCCAGTGCCTCGATTCTCAGGATAAGATCTTCCGGTTCATGCAGGAGCAGGGTTGGTACAAGGTGCCGATGAATCAGGAAACTATTGGCTAGAAGCCTTGCGGTTTTAACCGGCGGCCCGTCTGTCCAGGCGGGCCGCCTGCTGATCTTCGGGGGACTTTCGTGTTATAATTCCTTCCGGAGGGTGGAAGATGGGAAAACTTCGTTTGACTGCAGCCGACTATATCATCATGGCGCTCTTGCTCTTAGCTGGCGTCGTCGGCATCTGGTGGAATCTGGATCGAGGGCTTCCGACAACGCAGAAATACCTGACGATCTACGTGAATAACGAGGCGGTCGCCGAGCTTTCCCTATCTCCGGACGATTGTTACAGCTACCCATTTACCTTTGATCAGGGCCGGCACCGGGCGGTTCTGGAGATCGACGGCGGCCGGGTAAGGTTGCAGCCGCTGCCGGAAGAGCTCTGTCCCCGGGGGATCTGCGCTCACACCGGGTGGATCTCGCAGCCCTATGAAAGCATTGTCTGCCTGCCGAATCGGATCATGATCGTTTTTTCGCAGGTTCCCCCCGGGGAAGAGGGCGATCTTGACAGTATCACCTACTGAACCCGTCCCCGGCATAGTTTTCCTTATTGTTGACAAGAAAAATAAAGCTCGCTATAATTATTTTAGTTTTGCAAAGGATGGGAAACAATGCGAATCTACCTGCCCGAAGTGAAGGAGAGAAGGGGGGAAGCGCTCCAGTACCGCTTCCAGGGGAAGAACAGGGATTACCTGGAGGAGAGCGCTGCCGGGGATAACGACTTTACCCTGACCCTTTCCGTCCGCAGCAGTGATGATAAAATTATGGTTTCCGGCAGATTTGAAGCCGGGATCACGGTAAACTGTTCCCGCTGCCTGCGCCCTTTCAGGCAGCAGATCGATTCGGAGATCGATGAGATCTTTACCGTTTCGCCCCTTCCGGACAAGAAGAGCTCGCCCGAAGATCTGGCCGAGGAGACGGCAAACCAGCTTACGGTAAGGGGAGATTACCTGTACCTGGATGAGTATATTCGCCAACTTTTCATTATCAGCCAGGTGTACAATCCCCTCTGCCAGCCGGACTGTCGGGGCCTTTGCCCGGGCTGCGGTACCGATCTGAACGAGTCAACCTGCAGCTGTGTGGACGAAGCAGGGATCGATCTGCGTTTACTCAAGTTAAAGGAGTTTCAACCGGATAGATAAATTGAGCTGATTCATTAAGGAGGCAAACTGATGGCTGTTCCAAAGCGAAGAACTTCTCGCGCCAAGCGGGACCAGAGGCGGGGCCAGTGGAAATTGAAGGCGCCGAACCTTGCTCCCTGCCCCCAGTGTCACGAACTGAAGCCGGCCCACCGGGTCTGCCTGAACTGCGGCTACTACAGGGATCGCGAAGTAATCAAGGTTAAGTAAAGCCGGTTAGCAGAAGGCCCTTTTCATGAAATATCTGAGAGGGGCCCGTTTTTATCTAGTTTTATCCAGACCGTGCGCCTTTTCACGGATCCGGAAACGGTTTCCGCCGAATCTGTTGAATCAGCAGATGATCGAAAGAGCATCTCTAGACAGGGAGCGTGCGTGAGAAAGGGGTTTTCTATCTTTGGTTACTCTGGCTGTCGATGCCATGGGCGGCGACCATGCGCCCCTGGAAATTGTCCGCGGGGCCGCGGCCGCCCTGCAGGTGCGGCAAGATCTGGAGCTACTTCTGGTCGGCCGCCGGGAACAGGTTGAAGAAGCCCTTGAAGGGGTCGCCTACCCGGCCGGACGGCTGAAGCTGATCCATGCCGAGGAGGTTATCCGCGGCGAGGACGATCCGGCCCTGGCAGTGAGGCGGAAGAAACACTCCTCCCTGGTTACCGCGATGCAGCTGGTGCGGGAGGGAGAGGCCGATGCAGTTCTGAGCGCCGGCAACACCGGAGCACTGATGGCCGGTGCGCTTCTTTTCCTGGGCCGCCTGCCGGGGGTGACCAGGCCGGCCCTGCTGGCGGTGCTACCTGGCTTTGGCGCAGCGCCGTTCGTACTCATCGATGCCGGGGCCAATATGGATGCCCGTCCCGGGCAGCTGCTCCAGTACGCCTTCATGGGCCGGATCTATGCCCGGCAGCTGCTGGGTCGTACCGCCCCGAAGGTGGCCCTGCTTAATGTGGGTGCGGAGACAAACAAGGGAAACAACCAGGTTAAAAAAGCTTTTCCCCTGCTGCAGGAATATATCGAAGGTTTCTGCGGTAATGTTGAAGGGACGGATCTATTTTCCGGGGCTGCCGATGTGGTTGTCAGCGATGGCTTTGTCGGAAACGTGGTGTTGAAAACGGTGGAAGGGCTGACCCGCGGTCTTTTCGGCCGCTTTGAGCAGGAACTGACCCGGGATGGTCGGGCGGACACCGGAGTGCTGCGGCCGGCCCTGATGCGGCTGCGCGATCAAGTCGAGGGCAGCGGTTACGGCGGAGCCCCCCTGGTCGGGGTCAAGGGACTCTGCATCAAATGCCACGGCTCCTCGCAGGCCCGCTCGATCGAGCAGGCTGTTCTGCAGCAGGCGTATCCCTTTGTGCGGCTACGGCTGGAGGATCTTTTTCTGAAAGATCTCGCTGAAATGCCGGTCAGCTGAACGAAAAAAGGCTGCGGGAGCACTCTTGAACATTCCAATAAAATTGATATACTGATTAATAATGCCGGGGCGAAGAGGAATAATTTAATGATAGCGCATCTTGCCGGGGAAGTGAGCCAGGCCCGCTTTTGCAGGGCGGGTGCCGGCCGCGGGCGCGCGGTCCGTGGAAAGAAGTTGGGGAAGGGAGGTGAGCGGGGTGAATGTTGAAGATAAGGTTAAGGAGATAGTATCCGAGCAGCTGGAGGTACCCCTGGAGAGCTTGACCGTGGAAACAACCTTTGAAGAGATCGATGCCGATTCCCTCGATATCGTGGAGCTGGTGATGGCGCTGGAAGAAGAATTTGATCTCGAAATATCGGATCAGGAGATCGAAGATATCCAGACGTTGGGCGATATTATCAATTTCATAGAGAAGAAGATCTAACCAAAATATCTCGATAAGCAGGCGAAAGATGAGCAATCCGGAAAGACAGGCGAGCCCCTGGTCGGAACAGGTCAGGGTTTTTCTGAAGGAACAAGGGTGGGACATCAAGAAAGACAGCCTCTACGAGCTGGCGCTGACGCATTCTTCATTTGCTCACGAACAGGACATCGGCAGCGGTCATAACGAACGGCTCGAATTTCTGGGAGATGCTGTTTTGCAACTGGTGATCAGCGATCATCTTTATCTTTTATATCCCCGCCTTCCCGAAGGAAAGCTGACCCGGCTGCGGGCCGATCTGGTCTGTGAAGCTACCCTGGCCGGACTGGCCGGAGAGCTGAATCTGGGCTCCTTTTTGCGGCTGGGCAAGGGCGAAGCAGCCGGCGGAGGCGCCAGCCGCCCCTCGCTGCTGGCCGATGCCGTGGAGGCGCTCTTCGGCGCCCTGTTTCTGGATCTGGGGCTGGAAAGATGCCGCCGCTATATTCTGCAGCTTTACCGGCCCTTCCTGGAAAACCTGGAGGAGGGCGATCTGCGGCACGATTACAAAACGCTGCTGCAGGAATTTACCCAGGCCCGGGAGGGGATCACCCCCGAGTACCGCATTGTCCGCGAGCAGGGGCCCGATCATGAGAAGATTTTCGAGGCGGAGGTCCTTCTGGGGAACCGCGGCTGCGCCGGCCGGGGAAGCGGGAAAAGCAAGAAAGAGGCGGAGCAGGCTGCAGCCAGGGAAGCCTGGGTGGAGCTGACTGAAACCCGCTGACGGAGCGGTTTCCGGGCGGAAACCCTTCCTGCATCGGGCCGTTCCCGGGCGCATCATTATCGCTGTTCCGGAAGGTATTTCCTGAATTGATCAAGAATAGTACCGCCGGAAGAAGACGGTTCGGGGCAGGGCAACTGCCCGCAAGCAAGCGTAGAAGCAAAGCTGCCGGCCGATTCTGTTCTGGTTAACCGGCGCTCAAACAGCCCGGTGACGGGCTGCTCTGTTTTTACCCGGTGAGGAGAATCTGAAGATGTACCTGAAACAGATGGAATTATTCGGTTTCAAATCTTTTGCCGATAGAACCGAGCTGAAATTCAACAAGGGGATCACCGTGGTGATCGGCCCGAACGGCTGCGGCAAGAGCAATCTTGTCGATGCGGTCCGCTGGGCTCTCGGTGAGCAGAGTGCCAAAACGCTGCGCGGCAGCCGGATGGAGGAGCTCATCTTCTCGGGCAGCGAGCACCGCAAAGCGCTCAATTTTGCGGAAGTTAGCCTTACATTCAGCGATGTCGGACCGGTGTTAAACCTCGAGTATGAAGAGATCACCGTGAGCCGGCGGATCTACCGCTCCGGAGAGAGCGAATACCTGATCAACGGCTCCCCCTGCCGCTTGAGGGATATCACCGAGCTATTTCTGGATACGGGAGTGGGACGGGAGATCTATTCCGTGGTCGGACAGGGACGGGTGGAGGGGATCATCAACAGCAAGCCGGAGGACCGCAGGGAGATATTCGAGGAGGCCGCCGGCATCTTTAAATACAAGCTCCGGAAAAGTGAAGCCCAGCGCCGTCTCGAAGAGACCAGGGAGAACCTGGTCCGGGTGCAGGATCTGATCTTTGAACTGGAGATGCAGATCGAACCGCTCACCGGGCAGGCCGGGACGGCCCGCCGCTACCGGGAGCTGCACGGGCGGATGCGGGAGGCGGAAAAAAAGCTTTATTCCTACCGGCTTCGCGGTGCCCGGGGCGAGCTTGCCGCAGTGGAAGAACAGCTGCACAAGGTGACTGCATCGTTGAGCGAAGAGGCTGCCCGCGGGGCGGGGCAGGAAGAAAGATTCCAGCAGCTCAAGCTGCAGCAGCAGGAGGAGGGGCGCGTTTACACCGGGCTGGAGCAGGAAGTGAACCGCGCTTTCCGGGAGATGGAGCGGCAGGAAAATGAGCTGCGCCTGCTCGGCGAACGGGAAGGCCGCTGCCGGGAACAGATCGGGCAGAGCGAGCGGCGCCTGGAGCAGCTGGCAGCGATCATCAGCGAGATGAACGCTGAGAGTGAAAGCTGCGCCCGGGAATTGCACTTGAAAAGGGAGCTGCTGCTCCGCGAGGAAGAGAACTGCCGGGTCCTGCGAAGGGAGCAGCAGCAAAAAGAGAGGGAAGGCGCCGGGGGAGAACTTGAAAAACAGCAGCAGCTGATCTTCCGCGCGCTGGCTCGGCAGAAGGCCCTGGAGGCCTCGCTGGAGGAGCTGCAGCAGCAAAAAGAGCGCTCAGGCCGGCGCCGTGAGCTGCTCAACCAGGAGCAGCTCGCCCTGAAAGATGAGCGGCAGCAGCTCCAGACTCACCGGGAAAAGCTGCAGCAGGCGCTTCGAACCTCCCGGGAATCTCTGCTGAAGACGGAGGCGGAGATCACCGCAACGGAAAGCCGTCTCGAGGAGCTGGAGAGGGCCGCCCTGGGGCTGCAGGAGCAGCTGCAGCACTGCCGCGAGGAGCTGGGCGGGATCAACAGCCGCCTGCAGCTGCTTCAAGATCAGGAGAGCGGTCTGAAGGGCTATTACCGCGGTGTTCGGGAGATCATGAAAGCCCGCGACAACCTTACCGGTATTGTCGGCCCGGTCGTTGATCTGGTGACGGTTGAGGAGCGCTACCTGCGGGCGATCGAAACAGCTCTCGGGCCGGCGCAGCAATATATTGTTGTCGAAACGGAGAAGGAGGCCCTGGCGGCGGTCCGTTTTCTCAAGGAAAGAAATCTGGGCTGGTCCACCTTTTTGCCCCTGGACACGCTCACTGTGGGCGAATCGGTGCTCGAGCGCGACCCGCGGTGGCGCGAACTGAACGGTGTTTACGGCAAGGCCTCGGAGCTGGTGGGGATTGAGCCGGCCTACAAAAAGGTGGCGCTCTACCTTCTCGGCTCGATCCTTATCTGCCGCGATCTGAAGGTTGCTTCCGCAGCGGCCCGCCTGATCGAGTACCGCTGCCGGATCATCTCCCTCGAGGGAGATCTGATCAATCCGGGCGGAGCGATCAGGGGGGGCAGCATGCCCCGGCGCAGCGCTGCAATGCCCCTGGGGCGGCGCCGCGAGATCGAGACCCTTCAGCAGGAGCTGGCCGCGGTGAACAAAAAGAAGCGCGGCCTGGAAGAGCAGATCGCCCTTCTGAGGCAGAAGATGGAGCGGGAGAGGGCTGCTCTGGCCGGGCTCGGGCAGCAGCGGTCCAAACAGGGCCAGGCACTGCAGGAGGCCGAACAGACACTGCAGGAGAACAGCACTGCTCTGCGCATCGTCGAGCAGCGCCTGGAGGACGGTGCCGGGGCGCTGAAAGAGCTGGCTGCCGAGGAAAAAGAGCTTCTCCGGCGTCGGGAGTCGCTGGCCGGGCAGAGCGATGCTGTTGGCCGGGAGATCGCTGCTGCCGGGGAGAAGCTGACCGGGTTGAAAGAGCTCTATCGCCGCAGCCTTGCCGAGAGGCGAGAGCTCGAGGAGACAGTGACCGGGGCGCGGCTCCGGTTGAACTCCCTGCAGGAGCAGGAGCAGGCTTTGCAGCAGAATCTGCAGCGCATCGCCGCGGAGCTGCACCGGCCGCAGCAGGAGCGGCAGGAGAGGAAGCGTGAAAAAGAGGCGCATGAGAAAGCGCTGGTCGAAAACCGGACCGATCTGGAAAAGGCGGAGCTTCTCGCGCAACAGTTCCGTGAAAAGAGCGCCGGGCTCACCCTGGAGCTGCAGGGGCAGAAGAAAAAGATCGACCGCCTCGCCGGCGAGCTGGGCGGGCTGGAGGAAAAGCAGCGGCTCAACCGGAAGCGGCTGGTCCGCTACGAACGCCGCGAACGGCATCTGGCCGTGGAGCAGAGCCGCCTCCAGACCGAGATCGCCTATCAACGGGACCGCTTCAGCGATCTTTTCGGTACAGCAGAGCCGCTCGAACCGGAAGCGGAATTTGACGCTGGGGAGAGCGAACAGTTGATCGCAGTGCTGCGTGAAGATATCGAGGCCCTCGGAGTGGTTAACCTGGGTGCCATCGAGGAGTTGGCGCGGCTGCAGGAACGGATCGACTTTCTGCAAGAACAGCAGGAAGACCTGCAGCGGGGCGAACTCTCCCTGCGCCGCATTATCGAGGAGATCGACGAGCGGATGGTCCATTTCTTCAACGAGGCCTTTCAGAAGATCAGCGAGAATCTGGAGAAAGTCTTCAGCGAGCTCTTTGAAGGCGGCCGGGTCCTGCTGAGACTGACCGACCCGGATAATATTCTGGAATCGGGGATCGAGATCAGCGCCCAGCCGCCCGGAAAGAAGCTGCAGAATATCTCCTTGCTCTCCACGGGAGAGAAGACGCTGACAGCGGTGGCGCTGATCTTTGCCATTCTCCGGTACAAACCCGCCCCCTTTTACCTGCTCGATGAGATAGAATCGGCGCTCGACGATGTCAATCTTGCCCGCTTCATCGCCTACCTGAAGGGGGCCTCCGAAAGTGCACAATTTATCCTGATCACTCACCGGCGGCGGACGATGGAGGAGGGCGATCTGATCTACGGGGTGACCATGCCCGAAGAGGGGGTCTCCTCGCTGATCTCCATGGAGCTCGATGAAAAGGTAAGCTGAAGGAGACCATGCCATTGAACCTGGTAGAACGATTCAAAGCCGGCCTGGCCCGGAGCAAGGAAGGATTTTTACGGCGGTTGGACCTCATTTTTCGCGGAGGAGAGCTCGACGATGAATTTTACGACGATCTCGAGGAGACCCTGATCCTCGGGGATGTCGGAGTGGAGGCCTCCCTGAAGCTCGTCGAGCAGCTCCGCCTCGAGAGCAGGCGCCGCAAGGCCCGCGAGCGCGGTCAGGCCAGGGAGATCCTTATCGAGCAGATCGCGGAGCTGCTCGCCGGAGTGGAAGAGCCGGTCAAACCGGTGGGAGAACCCCTCGTTATCCTGCTCATCGGGGTAAACGGCTCCGGAAAGACCACCACCGCGGCCAAGCTGGCCCACCGCTATCGCAGCGAGGGCCGGGAGGTGCTCCTGGTCGCCGGAGATACCTTCCGCGCCGCTGCCATCGAGCAGCTGCAGATCTGGGCCGAAAGGGCCAATGTCCCCCTGATCAAGCAGCAGCCCGGTTCCGACCCCTCGGCGGTCTTCTTTGATGCGATCAATGCGGCCCGGGCGCGGCAGATCGATGTGGTCATCGGCGATACAGCCGGAAGACTTCATACGAGGACCAACCTGATGGAGGAGCTGAAAAAGATCAACCGGGTGATCGGCCGGGTTCAGCCGGGGGCGCCGCACCGGGTTCTCCTGGTGATCGACGCCACCACCGGCCACAATGGTATCGTCCAGGCGGCTCGCTTCAACGAGGCCGTGCCGGTGACCGGCCTGGTCCTGACCAAGCTGGACGGGACCGCCCGCGGCGGCATCGTCGTCGGGATGCAGGATATCCTCAAGGTGCCGGTCTCCTATGTCGGCGTGGGCGAAAAGATCGAAGATCTGCTCCCCTTCGATTCTCTCGATTTTGCCAACGCCCTCCTCTCCTGATCCGGTAGAACTGCCCAGTCTCCGCCTCACCCCGGTCATCCCGGGAGAACGCCTCATCCCTGTCTGGGCGTAGCGCCTCACCCCTGTAGCACAAGAAGCAGCGCTTACCCCCTGTCATCCCGGGAGAACGCCTCATCCCTGTTTTGGGCACAGCGCCCCACCCCTGTCGCACAAGAAGCAGCGCCTACCCCTTTCACCCGGGGCGCAGTGCCACACCCTTGTCATCCTGAGGGCGCAGTGCCACACCCCTGTCATCCTGAGGGCGCAGTGCCCCACCCCTGTCATCCTGAGGGCGCAGCCCGAAGGATCTCGGACGGGATGATGGATAAACGGCAACCTGCGCTGCCGAGCTGAGCCGGCATTTCACCAGCCACC
>JAAZPS010000271.1 GCA_012797095.1 Bacillota bacterium
ATTGCGGTGCGGTATGACCGTGGAGATGGCATGCTTGTAGACCAGCTGCTGCTTCCCCTCCACCTCGATAAGCACTGTAAATTGATCAAAACTGCGGATATTCCCTTTGATCTGGTAACCGTTCACCAGAAATACTGTTGTGGAGATATTCTCCTTGCGCAGCTGATTCAGAAATGTATCCTGCAGATTCACCGGTCCCTTCATCGATTGTCCCTCCATTTTTCCTTTAACCTATCTTATTCTCTGTATAGCCAAAGATTTCCTTTACCGCCCCGACAATTATTTCCGCCGGGCCGGCCAGGGAGCCCTCTGCGGGCCGCTCCAGCCAGATGATCTCCCGGTCCCGCCGGAACCAGGTCAGCTGACGTTTGGCCAGCCGCCTGGTCTCTTGCTTGATCGCTGCGGCGGCCTCCGCCAGGGTCGTCTCCCCGTCCAGGTACGCGGCGAGCTGGCGGTAGCCCAGGATCTGCAGCCCCGGGGAGTGGCGCGGATAACCGCGCTCCAGAAGCCCCCTGACCTCATCGAGCATGCCCCGGGCAAGCATCTCTTCGGTGCGCTCCTCGATGGCGCGGTAGAGCAGCGGTCGCGGGCGCGTCAGCCCAAAAGTGAGCAACTGGTAGGGCGATTCCCTCTTCTCGGTCCGCTCGACCTGCTGCGAGATCGGTCTTCCCTCGAGGGTGTAGACCTCGAGGGCCCGGATGATCCGCCGCCGGTCGTTGGGGTGGATCTTCGCCGCCGCCGCCGGATCAAGCCGCTGCAGCCGCCGGTGGAGCACCTCCGGCCCCGCCGCCGCGGCCTCCGCATTCAGCCGCCGGCGCAGCGCTTCGTCCTTGCCCCTGCTCCCGAAAGCGTAATCCGCCGTCACCGCCTGCAGGTACAGCCCGGTCCCGCCGACGATGAAGGGCAGCCGCCCCTGGTGCCACTGCCGGGCGATGAGCGGCCGGGCATCGCGCTGGTAATCGGCAACGCTGTAGTCCTCGTCGGGGTCGACCAGGTCGATGAGGTGGTGCCGGATCAGCCGCTGCTCCGCCGCGCTCGGTTTGGCCGTCCCGATATCGAGACCGCGGTAGACCTGGGCCGAATCGGCGCTGATGATCTCGTTTCCCAGCCGCCGGGCCACCTCCAGGGCCAGCGCGCTCTTGCCCGCCGCGGTGGGCCCGACCAGGGCCAGCAGCGGTATCTTCGGTGAGCCCATCAACTGTCACCCCCCCGGCGGTGAAAGCCCCGGTCTAGCTCGGCGCGGTGGAAACGCAGCACCGTCGGCCGGCCATGCGGGCAGTGCGCGGCGCCGGGGGTCGTCTCCCAGTCCCGCAGCAGCTGCTCGGCCTCGCGGCGCTCCAGAGGCTGCCGCGCCTTGACCGCACGGTGGCAGGCGACCGTCTTCAAAACGGCGGCGCGGCGGTCCTCCCCCGGGGCGGTTTCCCCCTGGAGCAGCTGCTCGAAAAGAGCATGGATCTCCGGCTCCGGTTCGTCCTTGACCGTGAGGGGCACCGCCCGGAGAATAAAACTATTATCTCCAAAAGGTTCCAAACTAAACCCGGCCTCCTCCAGAAAAGGGCCGATCTCGGCAAACCGTTCGCGCCAGGCCGGGGGCAGCTCCAGCTGGAGCGGGATGGTCAGCTGCGCCCTTCTCTGCCCCGGTTCCGCCGCGGTAAAGCGGTGATAGAGGACCCGCTCGTGGGCGGCATGCTGATCGATGAGAAGCAGCTCCTCGCCCTTTTGCGCCACCAGGTAGCTGTGCAGAAACTGTCCGATGAGGCGGCAGCCCCCTGCGGGAGCGGCCCCGGCTGCCCCGTCCGCCGCTGCGGTTTCGCCGCGGCCCGGAAACAGGTGAGCCCCTTCCGGGAGAAGTTCCTCCCCGGGTGCTCTTTCCTGGAAATGAGCAGGGGGTTGCAGCGGCTCCAGGAGCTGCTGCTGCTGCAGCCGCCCCTCTCTTGCCGCCTCCTTCTCCCAGTCCCACTGCCCCTTTCCCTTCCGGCTCCACTCAGGAGCGCTTCCCTCCAGGGGCAAAGCGTGCAGCGCGGCGCGGGCTGCCCGGAAGAGCAGCTCGTTGAACTGCTCGGGCCGCTCGAAGCGCACCTCGCTCTTTGCCGGGTGCACATTGACGTCGAGCAGGGCCGGCGCTGCCTGCAGCACCAGGACAGCGAGGGGATAGCGCCCTCGCCCCAGCATTCCCCCGTAGGCCCTCTCCAGGGCACTTACCAGCAGGGGACAGCGGACGGCGCGACCATTGATCACCACGGTGACCCAGCGCCTGGAGGCGCGGCTGAAATGGGGTGCGCTGATAAAGCCGCTCAATTGGATCGCGGCCTCAGCGGAGCGGCGCTGCAGCGGCAGCATCGCCGCTGCGGCATCGCTGCCGTAAAGAGCGCCGATGGCGTGAAGCAGCGAACCGTCCCCGGCGGTGCGCAGCACCGTTCTCCGTTCATTTGTCAGGGTAAAGGCGCAGTCGGGGCGGGCCAGCGCCAGGGCGGTGACCAGGCTGCTGATCCGGGCCTGCTCCCGCGGCGCTCCCCGCAGAAATTTGAGCCGCCCCGGGGTGTTGAAAAAAAGATCTTCGACGATCACCTCGGTCCCTGCAGGGGCCCCGCTCTCCTCCGGAGCACCCCCGCCGCCGCCCTCCCGCCGGATCCGCCGCGCCGCCAGGTCGCCCGGCCGACGGGTGGTCAGGGTGACCCGCGAGACCGCGGCGATGCTCGGCAGGGCCTCGCCGCGAAAGCCGAGGCTGGTGATCGCCTCGAGATCCCCCAGCGCCGTCAGTTTGCTGGTGGCGAAGCGGGAGAAGGCTAGCTCCAGCTCCGCCGGAGCGATGCCGCTGCCGTTGTCGACCACCCTGATCCGGCGCTTGCCCCCCCCCAGAAGGCTGATCTCGATGCGGTCGGCCCCGGCATCGAGGGAGTTTTCCACCAGCTCCTTCACCACCGAGG
Source organism: Bacillota bacterium (assembly GCA_012797095.1). GTDB lineage: Bacteria > Bacillota > Dethiobacteria > DTU022 > DTU022 > JAAZPQ01. The sequence continues at coordinate 2,928 of JAAZPS010000271.1, forward strand.
CGGGGTGCTCGATCACCTCGCCCGCGGCGATCTGCTCCGCCGTCTTTTGATCCAGTAGCTGTATCGGTTGGTTGATCAATTGTTCAGACCCCTTTGCTCAATCTGCCCTTCTTGCTTCATCTTCACCGTCCCCTGCACCGTCATCGGCACCGCCGTCGTGAAAGAGCAGCTGCTGCAGCCGGAACAGCTGCTGCAGCGCCTCCAGCGGGGTGAGCCGGTTCAGATCGAGCTGCTCCAGGGCGCCGATGATCGCCCCGGCCCGGCCGTCCTCCCGGGGCCTCTCCGGAACCAGCGGCAGCAGGCTGAGCTGCTGCTCCGGCGCCCGCGAGGCCGCCGCCTCCAGCTCCGCCAGGATCGTTTCGGCCCGCAGGAGCAGCTCCGGAGGGAGCCCCGCCAGCCGGGCCACATTGATCCCGTAGCTCTTGTCGGAGCGCCCGGCGACCACCCGGCGCAGGAAGAGAACCTCGTTTCCCTTCTCCCGCACGGCCATGGTGTAATTCTTGACCCCCGGCAGCTCCTCCTCCAGGTTGGTCAGCTCATGATAGTGCGTCGAAAAGAGGGTCTTCGCCCCGATGCGCCGGTTGATATATTCGAGAACGCTGCGGGCGATGCTCATCCCGTCGTAGGTGCTGGTGCCGCGGCCGATCTCGTCGAGCACCAGCAGGCTGCGCGCGGTGGCCTCCTTCAGGATCGTCGCCGTCTCCTGCATCTCGACCATGAAGGTGCTCAGACCCCGGCTGAGATCATCGCTGGCGCCGATGCGGGCGAAGATCCGATCGAGCAGCGGCAGCTCGGCCGCCGCCGCCGGAACGAAGGAGCCGATCTGGGCCATCAGGCAGATCAGGGCGGCGCTGCGGATATAGGTGCTCTTGCCGGCCATATTCGGCCCGGTGATGATCAGGGTGGAACCGTGCTCATCCATGAGCAGGTCGTTGGGCACGAAGCGCTCTCCCGGAATTCTCTCGACCACGGGGTGGCGGCCGCGCTTGACCCGCAGCCGCCCCTGCTCCGAAAATTGGGGACGGCAGTAGCGGTACCTTTCCGCCGCCTCGGCAAAGCTCTGCAGGCAGTCGAGGCGGGCCAGCTGCCGCGCCGCCGCCTGCATCCGGGGCACCTCCGCAGCGATCTCCTCGCGGAGCGCCTCGAATATTTCGTACTCCAGCCGGATCAGCTGCTCCCGGGCGCCGGTGATCTGCTCCTCCATCTCCTTGAGCGCTTCAACGGTGAAACGCTCCGCATTGACCAGGGTCTGGCGGCGGTGATATTCGGGAGGGACCAGCTCCAGGTTGGGCCGGGTCACCTCGATATAGTAGCCGAAATTGCGATTGAAGCCCACCCGCAGCGACTTGATCCCGGTGCGGTCGCGCTCCTCCTTCTCGAACTGGACCAGCCGGCCGCGCCCGTCGCGGGTGATGCTGCGGAGCCGGTCAACCTCCTCGCTGCAGCCCTCGCGGATGAGGCCGCCTTCGCGAAGCTGTGCCGGCGGATCTGCGGTCAGCACGGAGGCGATGCGGCCGGCAGCCGCCGAGAAATCGGGCAGCTGCCGCAGCGTCTGCAGCAGCGGCGAGCGGCACTGCTGCAGCATCCGGGAAAGGGGCTCCACCGCAGCGAGCGTCTCCTTGAGGGCGTTCAGATCGCGGGCCCCGACCCGGCCCGTGCAGAGCCGGCTGCAGAAGCGCTCCAGATCGAGAAGGGGCTTCAGCCCGGCACGCAGCTCTTTCCGGAGCAGCGGATTCTGGCGCAGCTCCTCCACCGCCTCCAGCCTCTCCTCGATGGGCTGCTGCTCGAGCAGGGGCTGCTCCACCCAGCGGCAGAGCAGCCGCCGTCCCATCGCTGTAAGGCAGTGATCGAGCAGCCCCAGCAGGCTCCCCTGCCGCTTCCCCTCGCGGATGGTCCGGGTCAGCTCCAGATTGCGGGCGGTGATCCCGTCGACCGCCATCCGGCCCCCTGGCAGAAAAAGCTCCAGGCTGCGAAAATGTTTTCCCCGGGCCGGATGCTGCAGCATCTTCAGGTAGTCCAGCGCCGCCGCCGCCGCAGCGGCCGCCGCCGGGTAGCGCGCCAGCGAGAGCCCCTCCCAGAGCTCCCCGCCCCACTGCGCCGTGAGAGTCTCCCTGACCTGCTCGGGGGCGGCACCGTAATCGAAGACGGTGCCGGGGGTCTCCTGCTGCTCCAGGACCGGGCGGAAGATGGCGGCAGCTTCGGCAGAGCAGTAGAGCGACTCCGCCGGCTGCAGCCGCAGCAGCTCATCGATCAGGGCCGCAGCGGCCTCCTCCCCGGCCCACTCGTTGATCCGGAAGTCGCCGGTGGAGACATCGACTGCGGCCAGCCCGTAGTAGCCCCCGTTGCCGCCGGGAAGGGCGCTGATCGAGGCCAGATAGTTGTTTATGCTCTCCTCGAGCATCTGCGGGTCGGTGACCGTGCCCGGGGTGAAGATCTGGGTGATCTCGCGGCGAACCAGCCCTCCGCCGGCCGTAGGCTCCTCGACCTGCTCGCAGAGCGCCACCTTGAACCCCTGGCCGAGCAGCCTGTTCAGATATGTATCGATGGCATGGATCGGCACCCCGGCCATGGGGATGGGGTCCTTCTTGCTGCTGCTGTCCCGGGTGGTCAGGACCACGTCCATGGCCCGGGCGGCAACAACGGCATCCTCGAAAAAGATCTCGAAAAAATCCCCGACCTGGAAAAAGATGATCTTGTCCGGATGCTGCTCCTTGAGGGAGCGGTACTGCTTCATCATCGGGGTCAACTCGCTCAAAAAACTCTCACCTCCCGGCCGCCCTTC
>JAAZPS010000272.1 GCA_012797095.1 Bacillota bacterium
ACGCCGGTGCAATTCTTTGCCGGATGGCCTTTCTACCGCGGAGCCTACCGTTCCCTGAAAGCAGGTGGCGCCAATATGGATGTTCTGGTCTCGCTGGGCACATCGGTAGCCTATTTTTACAGCCTGGTCTCTTTGCTGGCCGGCTGGGGCATGCTCTATTTTGAATCCGCGGCCGTGCTGATGACCATAATCCTGCTGGGGCGGCTGCTGGAGATGGTGGCCAAGGGGAGAACCTCCGAGGCTATCGAGAAATTGATGGAGCTGCAGGTGAAGAGCGCCCGGGTGCTCCGGGAAGGTGTTGAGGTGGAGATCCCTGCGGAGCAGGTCGCGGTAGGAGATCTGGTGATCGTGCGCCCGGGCGAGAGGGTTCCGGTGGACGGGGTGATCCGAGAGGGGGATACCAGCATCGATGAGTCACATCTCACCGGGGAGAGCATGCCGGTGGAGAAGAGGCCCGGGGATACCGTGGTCGGGGCGTCGATCAACAGGTACGGCAGCTTTACCTTTCAGGCGGCCCGGGTCGGCCAGGATACGGTCCTGGCCCAGATCATCCGGCTGGTGGAGGAAGCCCAGGGTTCCAAGGCTCCGATCCAGCGCCTGGCAGACCGGGTTTCCAATGTCTTCGTCCCGACGATCATTGCCATTGCCCTGCTTACCTTTGCCGGATGGATGTTCAAAGGGGCCGGTTTTGAAAGCGCGCTGATGCATATGGTTACCGTCCTGGTGGTGGCCTGCCCCTGCGCTCTCGGGTTGGCCACCCCCACAGCGATCATGGTGGGGACCGGGGTGGGGGCGGGGAAGGGCATCCTGATCAAGGGCGGTGAATACCTCGAGCGGGTGGAGAAGATCGATGCTGTCGTCCTGGACAAGACCGGCACGATCACCCGGGGGACCCCGGCAGTGACCGATATCTACACGCTGGAGACCTTTGGCGAGGAAGAGCTGCTGCAGGCCATCGCCTCGGGAGAAAACAGATCGGAGCATCCTCTCGGCCGGGCCATGGTCAAGGAGGCCGAAGACAGGGGTATTCCGCTGGAGCAGGTCGAACGGTTCGAGGCTTTGCCCGGTCAGGGGATCAGTTTTGAGCTGAAAGGCGAAAACTGGCTCATCGGCAATGAGAAGCTGGCCAAGGCGGCCGGGATCACCCTGACGCCGCTGCTGGCGCAGAAAAGCCGCTGGGAGGAAGAGGGCAAGACGGTGATGATCGCGCTGAGAGGCGCTCAGCCGGTCGGGATGGTCGCACTGGCCGATACGGTCAAGGAGAATGCTGCCCGGGCTATCGGCGAGCTGCTCCGGATGGGCCTGGATCTCTATATGCTCACCGGTGATCAGGAGAAAACCGCCCGGGCCATCGCCGGCCAGGTCGGCATTGACCATATTATCGCCGGAGTGCTGCCCGGGGACAAAGCCGAGGAGATCCAGAAGCTCAAAGATGCCGGGCGGGTTGTGGCCATGGTCGGAGATGGGATCAACGATGCGCCGGCCCTGGCCACGGCCGATGTGGGGATGGCCATCGGCACCGGGACCGATGTGGCCATGGAGAGTGCGGCGATCACCCTGATCCAGGGCGATCTGAGGAAGATCGCCGCAGCGATCCGTCTTTCCCGCCGCACCTTGCGCAAGATCAGGCAGAACCTTTTCTGGGCACTTTTCTACAATATGATCACCGTTCCCCTGGCCATATTCGGTGTATTTACGCCTGTTGTCGGCGGTGCGGCGATGGCCCTGAGCTCGGTTTCGGTGGTGACCAACTCCCTGTTTTTGAAACGTTACGATCCGGATCGCGCCTGAAGGCCGGTATCACGGCCGGGAGAGCCAATCTTGCTCCGGCGGTCCGTTCTCCAGGCCGCCGGAACGGGTTACATCCCGGCTCTGGCTGTTTGTCGGCCAAGCTGCGGTCAACAAGGCTGAAAAGAACAACTGTTGGACTTTCCGAAAGATTGTGGTATAAATTCGGTAGGAAGCGAATTCAGGGAGGGTTCCGTGTTCAAAAATCTACCGATTATCCCCATAGTGCTGCCTTTGCCGTTCCCCTCGCCGGAATCGGTCAATGCCTACCTGATCAACGATGATCCGGTAACCCTGGTCGATCCCGGTATGAAAAGCAGCCGCTCCCTGGAAAGTCTGCAGCAGGCCCTGGCGGATCATGGAATCGAGTTTCAGATGCTCAAACGGATCCTGCTGACCCACGGTCACCTCGATCATTATGGCGCAGCCGGGGAGCTGCAGCGCAGAAGCGGTGCGGA
>JAAZPS010000273.1 GCA_012797095.1 Bacillota bacterium
CCGCCGCCGCCGTACTCCTCGGGGATGGCCCCGTAGACCAGCCCGGCCTGAAAGGCCTTCCTGACCACCTCTTCCGGATACTCGCCGCTCCGGTCATACTTTTCCGCCACCGGGACGATCTCCGCCTGGGAGAAGTCCCGCGCCATCTTCTGAATCGCTTCCTGCTCGGGCGTTAACGAGAAATCGATCATCTTGACCTCCTGTAGAACATGATTGGAAAAGGGATAAGCCCTTCCCGTACCCTATAATTATACAACAAAGAAGAGTAAATTGCCTGCCTCTTTAAAATATTCTCACCCCTTGTCCCATCCTCCCTCCAATGAGGGGACCGTGGGACCTGCGCTGTTGCACAACTTCACGAGTTGGACCGGGGTATTCTCGTTAACACCTTGCTCAGCACCACCTTCGAAATCGCACGCCACCCCCCGATCATCCCCAGGGCCTGGCCCCGGGCTTAAATGCTGCTCCTTGCTGTTCTGCCTCCCTGAGATCCATTTTACCGCTGTACCTTGACTATCCATCGGGGGAAAACAGTTAACCTGCACCCGTTGGATTGCACCACATCAAAGGCACCAACAAAGAAGCAGCTCAAAAAGAGCTGCTCCCATTATATTTTTAACACCCGTGCCGCACTTTGGCGGCAGGTTCAGCCTTTGTCACCCCAATGAAGAATAATTTCATCGGTGGAAAGGCGGGGGCGGGGAGGCGGATTTTCCGCAGGATACCCTACCGGCAGCAGCGCTACCACCTCGATCCGGGACGGCAGCTTCAGGATGCGGTGGAGAAGGTGCGGATCAAGCAGGCGTACCCAGCAGCTGCCCAGTCCCAGGGCCGCTGCCTGCAGGATCATATGCTCCACCGCGATGCCCAGGTCGATGTAGGCCGCAGGAGAGAGCTTAACCTCTTCTATATCTTCCGGCGGGCTCCTCCGGTAAAGGGCTGCCGCCGCTTCCTTGCTGAGAACCCTGGCCTGCGCCAGCTCCTGCATCCTTAGTTCCATGGTTTTTTTAAGATAAGCCGCCCGATCCAAACAGCAAACAAAAATAAGCGGCGCCTCGAGCACAAAAGGCTGCACCACAGCAGGAGCAATGCTTTCGCGATCTCTCTCTTCGGTCAACACAGCAAAGCGCCAGGGCTGGCGGTTGCTTCCTGAAGGGGCCAGGCGGGCCGCCTCCACTATCTGCCTCAAGTCGTCCCTGGCAACGGGGCGCTGCGCAAATTTCCTGATGCTGCGCCTTTTTTCGACCAGTTCTGAAAAGTTGATCATGCTCACCTCGTAAAGCAGGCGCTGCCGGCTGTTCATCAAACCGACCGCCTGCTGAATTTTTATTTTTCCACGATACCCTTTGCCCGGCGCAGAGCCCGACTTCACGTGCCGGGTTCACAAAAACCGGCAGAGAGCACTTGCTCCCTGCCGGTTTTCTGTTCTCGTTTCAGGAAACGAGCTTACATCATCGGCATATCGGGTCCCGGCATCGGCATTCCCGCATTTTTCTCGGGCAGATCGGTGACGATACTCTCGGTAGTCAGGAGCATCCCCGCAATACTGGCCGCATTCTGGATCGCCGAACGGGCCACCTTGGTCGGGTCGACGATTCCCGAGTCGATCATCTTCTCGAAATCGTTGGTCACGGCGTTGTAGCCGTAGCCTTTCTCCATCCCCTTGACCTTCTCCACGATCACCGAGCCTTCGGCGCCGGCGTTCTTGGCGATGATCCGCAGCGGCTCCTCCAGGGCCCGGCGGACGATCACCATTCCGGTAACCTCGTCGCCTTTGAGCTCCTCTTCGAGCTTGCCGAGGGCGTCGGATACGTTCAGGTAGGCCACTCCGCCGCCGGAGACGATCCCTTCCTCAACTGCCGCCCGGGTCGCCGAGAGGGCGTCTTCGATGCGCAGCTTTCTCTCTTTCAGCTCTGTCTCGGTTGCCGCACCGACCTCGATCACCGCAACCCCGCCGGAGAGCTTGGCCAGCCGCTCCTGCAGCTTCTCCCGGTCGAAATCGGAGGTGGTATCCTCGATCTGAACCCGGATCTGGGCGATCCGCTTCTTGATCTGCTCGCTGTCGCCGGCCCCGTCGACGATGACGCTTTCCTCTTTGCTGATCCGGACCTGACGGGCCCGTCCGAGCATATCGATATCGACATTCTTGAAGTCGATGCCGATATCTTCGGAGATCACCTGGCCGCCGGTAAGAACGGCGATATCCTCGAGCATGGCCTTGCGGCGATCGCCGAAGCCCGGCGCCTTCACCGCCACACAGGTAAAGGTGCCGCGCAGCTTGTTCACCACCAACGTGGCCAGCGCCTCACCTTCCACATCTTCTGCCACCAGCAAGAGCTGCTTCCCGCGCTGGACGATCTTCTCCAGCAGCGGCAGCATATCATGAATATTGCTCAGCTTGCGGTCGGTCAGCAGGATATAGGGATCCTCCAGCACCGCTTCCATCTTCTCGGTATCGGTGACCATGTACGGCGAGATATAGCCGCGGTCAAACTGCATTCCCTCGACCACCTTGAGGTCGGTGGTAAAGCCCTTCGATTCCTCGACGGTGATGACGCCGTCCTTGCCGACCTTCTCCATCGCCTCGGCGATGAGCTGCCCGATCTCCTCATCATCGGCGGAGATGGAGGCAACCTGGGCGATATCCGCTTTCGTCTCCACCGGCTTGCTTAGATTCTCCAGCTCGTCCACGGCCACCCGGACCGCCTTGTCGATCCCCTTCTTGAGGAACATCGGGTTGGCCCCGGCGGTGACATTCTTCATCCCCTCGCGAATGATCGCCTGCGCCAGCAGTGTCGCCGTGGTGGTGCCGTCGCCGGCCACATCCTGCGTCTTCGTGGCCACCTCTTTGACCAGCTGCGCGCCCATATTCTCGAAGGGATCTTCCAGCTCGATATCGCGGGCAATGGTCACCCCGTCATTGGTGATCTGCGGCGAACCGAACTTCTTGTCCAGAACGGCGTTGCGCCCTTTGGGCCCCAGGGTAACGGTCACCGTATCGGCCAGGCCGTTGACCCCTCTTTCCAGCGCCCTGCGAGCATCTTCGTTATATAAAATTTGCTTTGCCATTAAAGGCGATACCTCCTTTGCTTTGCGTGTTAATCGTTCCGATCAGCCTACTTGACCAGCGCTAAAATATCATCCTGCCTCAAAATTAAGTACTCTTCACCTTTGATCTTGATCTCGGTACCGGCGTAACGGGAGAAGATGATCTTGTCGCCAACCTTCAGATCCATCTCCACCCTGGTGCCGTTCTCCAGAACCTTGCCCGGACCAACAGCCATTACTTCTCCCTCTTGCGGCTTCTCCTTGGCCTGATCCGGTAGTACGATCCCGCTGGCGGTCTTCTCTTCGACCTCCAGGACTTTGACCACAACGCGGTCACTCAGCGGTTTTAGATTCATCCTGCTTTGCCTCCTTTAATCATATGTAGTTATTTAGCAGCACTCTTCGTGAGTGAGTGCTAACAAAACTCATAAAAAATATATCAGGAGAGATCTGTTCACGCAACCTCGTCCTGAAGCGATCAGCCGGCCCTGTCATGCTTTAACAGCGTTTATCCGGCCAATAACCTGTTCGATCTGGTTATTCGACCGCCTTCCTTCCATTATCTCCAACAGTTGCTTATTTTATATTATGAGCATTCTTTTAACCAATTATACCGCCCGGAAAAACGATCTTTTTTCCGGCCCGGCCGCTCACAGGGAGATGATCTCGCCGCGAATGGTGTTCCGGTCCAGATGGAGGATCCCGCAGGAGGGTCCTTGCCCCCGCCGCGGATCTGTGCATGAACCAGGGTTAAACAACAGCGTCTCCCCGGCATACTCGCAAAGTGGCTCGTGGCTGTGCCCGAAGACGATCGCCTGGGGCCGCAGCCTGCTGAAAACCGCCTCGGCCCGCTCCCGGGGCTGCCTGCGCCAGCCGTCGCCGTGGATCAGCCCGATCTGCTGTTCGCCGCACTCAAGGAGCACCCGGCGGTGCAGCTTGCTCCGCAGCGGCGGCGGATCCATATTGCCGGCCACCGCCACTACCGGGGCGAACTCCTCGAGCTCCTGCAAAACCCTTTCCACCACCAGATCGCCGGCGTGAAGGATCAGCTCGACCCCCTCCAGCCGGGCAAAGAGCGACAGCGGCAGGGCATGGGCCCGCACCGGGACATGGCTGTCCGAGAGCACCCCGATACGGCGGATCTCCGGATCGATCACTAGCCGAGCGATCGTATCTTTACTCTTTATCTTTGTCACAGTCACCGTTAGAAGACCTCCGCAAATACTGATTTTCCGGTAACAACCGGCCGCCCCCTTGAAAGCGGAATTATCCCGGTAGTTGATCGCCACCGATTCCGCCGGCCCTCTCGCCGGAACAGGACCGCCCGGTAATTTGACGGCAGCCCACAATTCCCC
>JAAZPS010000274.1 GCA_012797095.1 Bacillota bacterium
AGGATCCTTTCCCGCAGCTCCTTGATCCGCCACGCCGTGCCTATGGTTTCAAGCAAATCAGATCACCTCTGCTTTTCCGCCCGCCGCCTCGATCTTGGTCAGCGCCTGCTTGCTAAAACGATGGGCCTGCACCACCAGTTTGCGTTCCAATTCCCCGTCTCCAAGAATCTTCAGGGGATCGCGCAGCGATCTGATCAGACCGCTTTCCCTGAGCAGCTCCGGGGTGACCGTAGTCCCATCATCAAAACGATTCAGCGCGCTCAGATTGACCACCGACCATCTCTGTTTAAATATATTGGTAAACCCGCGCTTGGGCAGCCGCTGAAACAGCGGCGTCTGGCCGCCTTCAAAACCGGGACGGGTCTTTGAACCCGAACGGGCGCCCTGCCCTTTCTGACCCCGGCCGGCAGTCTTGCCCAGCCCTGAAGCAAGCCCCCGGCCCTTCCTTTTGGCCGCGCGCCTGGCCCCTTTCGGAGGTTGCAATTCATGCAGACGCATCCGGAGCACCTCCTCCCATACCGTCCTCAACCTTAACCATAAAATCAACCACTTTGATCATCCCCCGCAGAACCGGCGTATCTTTCTGCTCAACCGTCTGGCCGATTCTGGCCAGACCGAGCGCCCGCAAAGTACGGCGCTGCTTCGGTTGACAGCCCGCGGGGCTGCGTAACAGCGTAATTTGCAATCTTTTCGTCATTGCCGCTCCCTTTCCTTAGCCGAGCAGTTTGGCCTCGTCGATTCCCCGCAGGGCACTGACCTCATCTGCCATTTTCAAGGATTGTAATCCTTGCACGGTTGCATTGATCATATTCAAGGCGTTGGATGAACCGAGCGACTTGGTGAGAATATCCCTGACCCCGGCCAGTTCCAGTACCGCCCTGACCGGACCGCCGGCAATAACGCCGGTTCCCTCTGAAGCCGGTTTGAGCAGCACCTTTCCCGCTCCAAAACGGCCCTCGACCGAATGAGGAATGGTCGTGCCGACCATGGGGACCCTGAACATATTTTTCTTGGCATTTTCGATCCCTTTGCGGATCGCCTCCGGCACCTCGCCGGCTTTACCCAATCCGGTCCCAACAAGCCCGTTCTGGTCTCCGACCACGACCAGGGCGCTGAAACTGAAGCGGCGCCCTCCCTTGACCACCTTGGCCACCCGGTTAATTTTCACTACCTTTTCCGACAGCTCCTGGGCTGGATCTGCTTTGGACACTCCTGCCATCCCTCCCTTCATTAAAATTTTAGCCCCTCTTCACGCGCCGCATCGGCCAGCGCTTTGATCCGACCATGATAACGATACCCGCCCCGGTCAAAGATAACCGCGCTGATCCCGCTGTCCAGGGCCCGCCGTGCCAGCAGGCTCCCCACCTTACCGGCAGCGGCAGCATCGCTCCCCCGCGGCAATTCTTCTTTCAGCCCGGGGTCAAGGCTGGAAGCAGCAGCCAGGGTTCGTCCAGATTGATCGTCGATAATCTGAGCATAGATCTGTCTGCTGCTGCGAAAAACGTTCAACCGGGGACGCTCTGCAGTGCCGCTTAGCTTGGTCCGAACACGCCGATGGCGCTGTTTCCGTAATACATTACGGGGTTTGATCTTGATCATATCCTTTTACACCTCCCGGCCGCCTTTAAGTGCCGGCCTTACCTACTTTTCGACGGACCTGCTCACCGGCATAGCGGATCCCTTTGCCCTTGTAGGGCTCAGGCGGATGAACCTTCCGGATAACCGCCGCAAAATTGCCTACCTGCTGCTTGTCGATCCCCTTGACAACGATCTGGGTGGGACTGGGCACCTCGAGCTCCATATTCTCTTCGGCCTCAAAAACAACCGGATGAGAAAAACCGATATTGATGGTCAATTTCTTGCCCTGCAGGTTGGCCCGGTAACCCACCCCAACCAGCTCCAAGGTCCGGCTAAAACCCTCGGTCACCCCGGTGATCATATTCTGAATCAGTGTTCTGGTCAAGCCGTGCAGCGAACGATCCGTAACGCTGTCGGATGCGCGCTTCACCGTAAGCTGACCCTCCTCCCGCTCCACGGTAATGGGATCGGGAATTTTCCTGGAAAGCCGGCCCAGGGGCCCGGTTACAGTAATATTGCCGTTATCGATCTCGACCTGGACCCGGTCAGGTACCGCGATCGGTTTTTTACCTATTCGAGACATGGTCAACCTCCTCGCCCTGCTACCAGATGTAACAGATTACCTCTCCGCCGCAGCCTTCTTTGCGGGCCTCCCGATCGCTCATCACACCGTGCGAAGTCGAGATAACGGCCACACCGAGCCCGCCCAGCACCTTGGGCAGTTCATCCTTGTTTGCATAAACCCGCAGGCCCGGTTTGCTGATCCTCTTCAACCCGGTGATGGCTCGCCGCGAATCGGGACCGTATTTCAGATAGATGCGGACAATGCCCTGCTTTTTATTCTCGATATACTCAAAGTCCCTAATATACCCCTCTTCCTTCATGATCTGAGCCAGGGAGCGCTTCAGCCTGGAGGCGGGGATATCTACCGATGAATGCCGGACCATATTCGCATTTCGCACCCTGGTCAGCATATCGGCAATCGGATCGGTCATCATCGCAAACAACCTCCTCTCTTTCTTTCATCATCACCAACTGGCTTTTTTCACGCCCGGAATTTTTCCCTGGTTGGCAAGTTGACGAAAGCAAAGGCGACACATGCCAAATTTACGCATATACGCCCGCGAACGGCCGCAGAGACGGCACCGGCTATAGCGGCGAACATCATATTTCGGTTCACGTTTGGCCTTGGCAATTAATGATTTTTTGGCCATCCTGCCCCTCCTTTACAGATTTCTTTTTTTCAGGCCGCCCGGAAGGGCAGCCCCAGCAAGGTTAAAAGCTCCTTGGCTTCTTCATCGCTTTTCGCGGTGGTCACGATAACTATATCCATTCCGAGAATCTTTTCCACATTGCTATACTCGATCTCCGGAAAGATCAGCTGCTCCTTCAGGCCGATGGTAAAATTGCCCCGGCCGTCAAAGGAGCGCGGTGAAATACCCCTGAAATCCCGTACTCTCGGCAAGGTCACATTGAAAAGTTTATCCACAAAATCGTACATCCGCACTCCCCGCAGGGTCACCTTGCAACCGATGGCCATCCCTTCACGCAGTTTGAAACTGGCCACCGATTTGCGGGCCCGGGTGATCACCGGACGCTGCCCGCAGATCTGCATCAGATCGTTGACCGCAGCATCGAGAATCTTGGGATTTTCTTTTCCCTCGCCGACCCCCATATTGATCACTACCTTGACCAACCGGGGAACCTCATAGATATTTTTATAGTCAAACCGCTCCTGCAGGGCCGGTCTGATCTCGGAAAAATACTTTTTCTTTAAGCGCGGCATCCTCTATCTACCCCCTATCCACAACTTCCCCGCATTTTTTACAGCTGCGCACCCACCGGCCGTCGGCAGATCGCTTCTTGGCGATACGGGTCGGCTTATGGCAGGCCGGACAGAGAAGCATCACTCTGGAAACCGGCAGCGGCGCCTCTATCTCCCTGATCCCGCCCTGGGGTATCTTCTGGGTGGGCTTGGCATGTTTCTTGATTATATTGATCCCTTCTACCTTGACCCGCCCCCGCTGCGGCAAAGCCTGAAGCACCTTGCCCTTCTTCCCTTTATCCTTACCGGAAAGCACGACGATGCGGTCGCCCCGGCGAATGCCCATTTTTTTCTTAGTCATTGCGCCACCTCCTCACACCAGTTAGATCACTTCAGGAGCAAGTGATATTATTTTCATGAATTCCTTCTCGCGCAGCTCCCGGGCAACCGGACCGAAGATCCTGGTTCCCCGCGGATTGTTCTGTTCATTGATAATCACGGCGGCATTTTCGTCAAAATTGATATGCGAACCGTCCCTGCGGTTAAGGCGGTTTCTGGTGCGAACAATAACCGCCCGCACGATCTCACCTTTCTTGACTACCCCGCCGGGAGAAGCCTCCTTTACCGAAGCGACAACGATATCTCCAACATGGCCCGCCTTGCGTTTTGAACCGCCCAGGACCCGGATACAGAGTATCTTCTTGGCACCCGAATTATCGGCCACGTTCAAGATGGTCTCGCTTTGTATCATCCCTGCCACTCCTTCCATCTCCTGCGCCCCGAACCCGGAAGAGCTCTACAGCTGCGATCGTTTTACTATCCCGGCCAGGCGCCACCTTTTTCTTTTGCTGAGAGGCCTGGTCTCGGCAATCTTGACCAGGTCGCCCACGCGGCTATCATTATTCTCATCGTGGAAGAGATATTTTTTTGTCCGCCGGATGGTTTTCCCGTAGAGGGGGTGGCGGGTTGTGCGGATCACCGCTGCAACCCTGGTCTTATCCATCTTGTCGCTGACCACCCTGCCAACAAAAGATTTACCTCTGGTTTCAACCAAATTGATGCGCCTCCCTTCACTCATCGCTTTAGACCCAGGCACGCTCTCGCTGGACCGTCTTTACCCGGGCGATACTGCGGCGCACCTCTTTGATGCGCCTGACGTTCTCCAGATGACCGGTAGCCGCCTGGAACCTGAGATTGAACAGCTCCTCCTTCAGCTCTTTCAGCTTTTCCACCAGTTCACCGTCGTTCAACTCGCGAAACTCTTTAACCTTCATTCCGCCACACCACCCGCATCGGTTCTTTTGACGAACCTGGTTTTTATAGGCAGTTTGTTTGCGGCCAGCCGGATCGCCTCCTTGGCGACACTTTCCTGAATGCCGGCCAGCTCGAACATGATCCTTCCCGGCTTGACCACGGCAACCCAGAACTCAGGCGCTCCCTTACCTTTCCCCATCCGGGTCTCCGCCGGTTTCTTGGTCACCGGTTTATGGGGAAAGATCCGGATCCAGACCTTGCCGCCGCGCTTGATATAGCGGGTCATGGCAATACGGGCCGCTTCGATCTGCCGGCTGTTGATCCAGGCCGGTTCAAGTGCCTGCATACCGTATTCACCGAACTGGATCTCCGTACCGCCCTTGGCTTTCCCTTTCATCCGGCCGCGGTGCTGGCGCCGGTATTTTACCCGTTTAGGCATTAACATCTCTAGTTTCCCTCCCTGGCGCGGTCGGGCTTTTCCGGCAATATCTCGCCCTTGTAGATCCAAACCTTGATCCCGATGCGCCCGTAAGTGGTATGCGCTTCGGTAAAACCGTAATCTATATCCGCCCGCATGGTTTGCAGCGGCACCGTCCCTTCCCGGTAGCTCTCACTGCGAGCCATCTCGGAGCCGCCCAGCCGGCCCCGGCAGGTGATCTTCACCCCTTTGGCCCCGGCACGCATGGAGCGGAAAAGAGCCTGCTTCATCGCCCGACGGAAAGCAATCCGCCGTTTCAGCTGTCCGGCGACGCTTTCAGCAACCAGCTGTGCATCGAGATCCGGATTCTTGATCTCGATAATATTCAGGTGAATTTTCTTGCCGGTCTGCTTCTCCAGGGTTTTCCGCAGATCCTCCACTTCCGAGCCGCCGCGTCCGATAACCATCCCCGGCTTGGCCGTATGGATATGGATCCGCAGTTTGCTGGCCGCCCTTTCCGTCTCTATCCGGGAGACCCCGGCATTGATCAGCCGGCGCCGGATATAGCGGCGTATTGCCAGGTCCTCGTGGAGCAGTGTGGTATAATTTTTATCGGCATACCAGCGCGCATCCCAGTCGCGGATGATGCCGATACGAAAACCGATTGGACTAACCTTTTGTCCCATCTTTAACCCTCCCCTCTTTCCCTGACTACCACCGTGATATGGCTGGTCGGTTTGCGGATCAGGTAACGGCGCCCCCGGGCGCGCGGCCGGACCCGTTTGAAGACCGGCCCTTCGTCAACAAAGACCTGATCCACATAGAGCCTGTGCCGGCGTAGTTCATGATTGTTTTCCGCATTCGAAGCTGCTGAACCGACCACTTTGGCCACGATCCGGGCCGCCCGGTTGGGAGTGTAGCGCAGGATACTCAGCGCTTCGTCAATATCTTTTCGGCGTATCAGATCAACCACCGCCCGCGCTTTACGCGGCGAGATGCGTATAAAACGGGCCTGTGCCTTTGCTTCCATGCTTGAATCAACCTCCTCCGCCTACCTTAACGCGGTAGACCGCTCGGTATGATGGCCGTGACCCCGGAAGGTGCGGGTCGGCGCAAATTCTCCCAATTTATGACCGACCATATCTTCACTGATATAGATGGGAATATGCTTACGCCCGTCGTGCACGGCAATGGTATGCCCGACCATCTCCGGGAAGATTGTCGAACGTCTGGACCATGTCTTGATCACTCTTTTTTCTCTTCTCTCGTTCATGCTGGTAATCTTGTTCATCAGACGCTCCTCGACATAGGGTCCCTTTTTAAGCGAACGAGCCATCTTTTCAAACCTCCCTTCAGCGCAAAAAAAGCTATTTCTTGCGCCGGCGAACGATATATTGATCGGACTGTTTTTTCTTCCGGCGGGTCTTGTAACCAAGGGTAGGTTTACCCCAGGGCGTCAGCGGGCTTTTCAGCCCGATGGGCGCTTTGCCCTCGCCGCCGCCGTGCGGGTGGTCCACCGGATTCATCGCCGAACCGCGGACTTTGGGCCGGCGGCCGATCCAGCGGCTCCGGCCGGCTTTGCCCACCCTGATATTTTCATGCTCCAGATTGCCCAGCTGCCCCACGGTCGCCCTGCAGGTCAGGGGGATCAGGCGCACCTCTCCGGAAGGGAGGCGCAGGTGGCCGTGTTTCCCTTCCTTGGCCGCCAGCTGTGCTGCCGAACCGGCGGAGCGGGCCAGCTGCCCCCCGGCACCGGCATTAAGCTCGATATTGTGCACAAAAGTGCCTACCGGTATCGCCGCCAGGGGCATGGCATTGCCGGGCCGTATCTCCACCCGTGGCCCCGAGAGAACGCTGTCCCCTTCCCGCAGGCCCAGCGGCGCCAGGATATAACGTTTCTCTCCGTCGGCATAATGGAGCAAGGCGATATTTGCCGAGCGGTTGGGATCATATTCGATTCCGGCAACACGGGCCGGCACCAGATCTTTATCCCTTTTAAAATCGATGAGCCGGTATTTGCGTTTGTGACCGCCGCCGCGGTGACGCGCCGTGATCCTTCCGTAAACGTTACGTCCGGCGCTTTTCTTCAGCGGGGTGAGCAGAGTCTTCTCCGGTTCTTTTTTGGTGATCTCCTCGAAAGTTCTCCCCGAATAGAAGCGCCGCCCCGGCGAGGTTGGTTTATATTTTCGTAGAGCCATCTTTCCGCTTCCTCCTATCTTAGCGGCCTTCGAATAACTCGATAGACTTGCTGCCCTCGGCCAGGGTAATGATCGCTTTCTTCCAGCGCGGTTTGTAACCGTAGGGGAACCGGCCGAGACGTTTTTTCTTTCCCCTGAAATTGGCGGTGTTCACTGCCTTGACTTTGACGGCAAAGATCTCTTCCAGCGCGCGTTTGATCTCGATCTTGTTGGCTTCCCGGGCAACTACAAAGGTGTACTTGTTCTCTTCAAGAAGCTGCATTGATTTTTCCGTGATCACCGGGCGCACAATGATATCGCGGGGATCTTTCATGCCCCGAACACCTCCTCCACCTTCTCCAGAGCATCCTGCGAAAGCACCAGGTAATTGTGGTTCAGAATATCAAGCACATTCAACTGCGGTGCGGTGATCGTCTTGACCCCGGGCAGATTGCGAGCTGATTTGATCACATTCTCGTCGGCACAGGCGGTCACGATCAGTGCTTTTCCTGAGGCCTTCAGGTTCTTCAACAGGTTGACCACGGCCCTGGTCCTCGGCTGATCAATCTTGAAGTCATCCACGACGATCAATTTTTCTTCCAGGGCCTTGGCGCTTAAAGCCGAGCAGAGCGCGGCCCGGCGCACCTTTTTTGGAATCCGGTAGCCAAAGTTGCGCGGGTGCGGCCCGAAGGTGACGGCGCCCCCCACCCAGATCGGTGAGCGGATGCTGCCGTGACGGGCCCTGCCCGTGCCCTTCTGGGGCCAGGGTTTGGCTCCGCCGCCGCGCACAAGACTGCGCCCCTTCGTCGCCGCCGAGCCCTGACGGCGTCTGGCCATCTGGGCAACAGCAGTCTGGTAGAGCGCCCCCTTCCTGATGGGCGCTGCAAAAAGCTCGGCCCGGACCGCTACCTCTTTAACCTTTTCGCCGTCCCGGTTATATAAAGTTAACTTGGGCATACTCAGGCTTCTCCTTTCATGATCGCTTCGTTAAAGCTATTTCCTGGTGGTCGCCTTCACCTCTACCAGACCACCCCGGGGTCCGGGAACCGATCCCCTGATCAGCAATATATTCTTATCCCCATCAGCCTGGACTACCCGTAAATTCTGGACCGTCCGCCGGCGGCCGCCCATTCTCCCGGGCAGAGGGCGCCCCTTGAAGACCCGGCCCGGGTCAACCGCTCCGAGTGATCCGGGGCCGCGGTGGTAGCGCGATCCGTGAGTACGCGGACCACGGGCGAATCCCAGCCGCTTGATCGAACCGGCAAACCCCTTTCCCCTGGAGATAGCACTGATATCAACATGCTCCCCGGCTGAAAAGATATCGGCGCGGAGCTCGCGGCCGGGCGGATAATCCGTCAGCTCTTTCTCTGCAATTCTGAATTCACGCAGGTAGAGGCAGGGCTTCACTCCCGCCCGCTGCAAATGGCCGCGCAGCGGCCGGGTGAGGTGCTGCTCTTTTTTCTCCTTGAAGCCGATCTGAATGCTGCTGTACCCGTCCGAGGCAGCGTTCTTGACCTGGGTGACATAGCATGGGCCGGCTTCAAGAACGGTTACCGGAACAGCGTGCCCCTCCTCGTCATAGATCTGCGTCATTCCCACTTTACGCGCAAGTATGGCTTTGCTCATAACGCGACGACACCTCCTGCTTGAACAACCTACAATTTGATTTCAATGTCCACCCCGGCAGGGAGATCCAGCCTCATCAGGGCATCGATCGTTTTCGATGTCGGCTCGAAAATATCGATCAAGCGCTTGTGAGTGCGCATTTCAAATTGCTCCCGCGAATCCTTGAACTTGTGCGGCGCCCGGATAACGGTGTAAAGGCTCCTCTCCGTGGGCAGCGGGACCGGTCCGGATACCTCCGATCCGGTCTGCTTCGCCGTATCCACGATCTTTCCGGCAGACTGATCCAGCAGCTGATGATCAAAACCCTTCAGTCTGATGCGGATTTTTTGGTTGGCCATCTCAATGCCCCCTTTTCAACGCTTCATCAAAATGCTTCTGCATAGATAACGGCCCTTCAAGTGGTGATCTCGGTGACCACCCCGGCGCCGACGGTGCGGCCGCCCTCGCGAATGGCGAAACGGAGCCCCTTTTCAATCGCTACGGGGGTGATCAGCTCGATATCCATATTGATATCGTCACCGGGCATGACCATCTCCACACCGCCCGGAAGGGTGATCGAACCGGTCACATCGGTGGTGCGCAGGTAAAACTGCGGCCGGTAACCCTGGAAGAAAGGCGTATGGCGACCCCCCTCTTCCTTCTTCAGAACATAAACCTGGGCCTTGAAGGCCGTATGAGGGTTGATCGTACCGGGCTTGGCCAGCACCTGGCCGCGCTCCACGGAATCGCGATCAACACCGCGCAGCAGAACACCGATATTGTCCCCGGCTTCCGCCTGATCCAGGATCTTGCGAAACATCTCCACACCGGTGGCCACGGTCTTCCGCGAGCGATCCCCAAAACCGACAATCTCCACCTCTTCGCCGGTCTTGATCGTCCCACGGTCAACCCGGCCGGTGACAACGGTGCCGCGCCCCGTAATGGTAAAGACATCCTCGATCGGCATCAAAAAAGCCTTATCCTTGTCCCGCTCGGGCAGGGGAATATAGCTGTCAACCGCATCCATCAGCTCCCAGATAGGAGCACAGATCTCGCAATCACGCGAACCGCAACCGCATTCAAGCGCCTTCAGCGCCGAGCCGATCACTACAGGAGTGTCGTCGCCGGGAAAATCATACTCGGAAAGAAGATCCCGCACCTCCATCTCCACCAGCTCCAGAAGCTCAGGATCATCAACCATATCAGCCTTGTTCAGAAAGACAACAATATAGGGTACCTCTACCTGGCGCGAAAGCAAAATATGCTCCCGCGTCTGGGGCATCGGACCGTCAGCCGCAGAAACAACCAGAATGGCACCGTCCATCTGGGCAGCACCGGTGATCATATTCTTGACATAGTCGGCATGACCGGGACAGTCCACATGAGCATAGTGACGCTGCTCCGTCTCGTATTCAACATGAGCAGTAGCAATGGTGATCCCGCGCTCCTTCTCCTCGGGAGCCTTGTCAATCTGCTCGAACGAGGTCTTGTGCGCAAAACCCGCACTGGACAGACAGGAGGTGATCGCAGCAGTCAACGTGGTCTTGCCGTGATCCACATGTCCAATGGTCCCAACATTCAAGTGCGGTTTCGTCCGCTCATACTTTTTCTTCGCCA
>JAAZPS010000275.1 GCA_012797095.1 Bacillota bacterium
ACCGACCGCTTCAAGTATCGAGCTTGCCGGGGCGCTCCGGATCACCCTGATCGGCTTTGTCCGCGGCACGCGGATGAATATCTACACTCACCCCGACCGGGTGCAGGGACCGCTGCCCACTTCCTGAGCGCCCCCTCCAGAACCGTTCGCCCTCTCCAACCGCCTTCAACGGACGACCGTTTTCCATCCCCCAAAATATTTCTTGACAACAACCGATGCTGGGAGTAAACTAGAGCATATAATAGAACGTGTTCTAATATATGCTCGCTTTTGGATTGAAAATCTGTCGGGGGAGGGATCGCCATCGCTGAAACTCGGGGCCATCATCAGATATAAAAATGTGGAGGAGGAGCGATTTCATGCAAAAACAGGTCACTGTAGAGCAAAAATATGAAACGGTTGCCAGTATCGACGGGGATCGCTGCGTGAACTGCGGCCAGTGTGAATGGTATTGCCCGGTCGGGGCAATCACCGAATTTCAGAAAGAGATCTGCCATCTTTGCCCTGATTGTACGGAGGTGAAGGCCTTCGGCGTAAAAGAAGTCAAGGAATTGCAGGGCACTGCCTGTACTCTTGCCTGTCCGCTGGGGATCAGCCCTCAGGGCTATATCAATCTGCTGAAAGCCGGGAAAAAGACAGAAGCCTTTGAGATCATCTATGAAAAAACCCCTTTTCCGGTAACCTTGGGCTATATCTGCCACCATCCCTGCGAGGATCTTTGCAAGCGCGGGACCATAGTCGACAGGCCCATCAATATTCGTGCACTCAAGCGCTATCTGGGCCGTGAATTCATCGATCAGGAGCCCAAGCCCTACCCGGTGATCCATGATAAACCGGTTGCGGTGATCGGGGCGGGTCCTGCCGGACTCACCGCGGCACACTGTCTGGCCAACCGCGGTTATCCGGTGACGGTTTTTGAACAGAATGGGGAGGCAGGGGGGATGCTCCTGCGCGGAATACCCGATTTCCGGCTGGACAAAGAGGCGGTACGCAAGGAGATCAAGAAACTCGAGCAGGCCGGTATCAAATTCGTCTTCAATACGAAATTGAATTACCCGGCAGCGATCGCCGAGCTGCGGAAGGACTTTGACAGGATCATCGTGGCCGTTGGAACACAGGTATCCAAGGGCCTGCCCATTGAAGGCTGGCGCAACGAGAGCGTCCACCTTGCCGTCAACCTGATGGAGAAGGTGAACACGGGCGGCCAGGTCAACCTTTCCGGCAGCGGTGTTGTCATCGGCGGCGGCAGCGTGGCCATGGATGTGGCGCGCACGGCGCTGCGGCTCGGGGCCGACAGTGTTACAGCTATCTGTCTCGAATCTGCTGAAGCGGTTCCCGCACACCCCTGGGAAGTGGATGAGGCGTTGGAAGAAGGAGTCAAGATCATTTACGGCGTTGCCCCGACCAGATATGTCGGCTGGGCGCATCAGCTGGAGGGTGTGGAATACTCCGAGATCGAAAATCTCGATCCTGACAGTCTCAAGTTTGATCTGAAGAAGGGTACGGAGCAAGTGCTGCCTGCTGATTTTGCCATCGTGGCTACGGGGCAGAGGACGGATAAACCCATTGAAGGCGGCGATCTGATCTATGCAGGCGATATCGCCGGAGGCAATTGCTCGGTCGTCGAGGCGATGGCTTCGGGGCGGGCAGCAGCTCTCCGGGTTGATGATGAGCTTTCCGGCAGGAAGTACCGGGACTACGAAGTCGAGCGGACCATCAGCCCCGGTGAACGCAAATACAAGATCTATCCTGCCGTTCGGTTGAAGGCTCCTTTCCCCGAGCTGAGGAACCTTGCTCCGGAAGAGCGGCTTGCCGGTTTCGCCATCGTCGAGCAGGGGTTGAGCGGTGCCGAGGCAGAGATGGAGACTGCCAGATGTCTTTCCTGCGGCTACCGCAAGGTAGATCCGGACAAATGCATCGGGTGCGGTGTATGCCAGAAGATATGCCCCAAGGGGGACGTTATCACCATGGCTGCCGCTCCTGAAATGGTGAAGGAGGATGACTGAGATGAAGCGTCAGGTAGTTATTGTCGGCGCCGGAGTCGGCGGAGCGACTGCCGCCTTTCATATGGCCAAATTAGGCATCGATGTTCTGATGGTGGAAAAGGATAACTTTCCACGCGATAAGCCCTGCGGTGACGGACAGGTCCAGAGCATCCACCCGCTGTTCAAATCGATGGGGATCTATGAAGAGGTAGAAAAGCACGGTTACAAATGTCCCGGAACCATGTTCAGCGATGATCGCGGGGAGATGTACACCTACAATTATCCCGAAGGCGAATTTGCCTTCTGCACGGCGCGCTACATCTTTGACGATATCGTCAACAAGGCGGCGCTCAGGGAGGGTGTGGATTATATCGAGAACTTTGAGGCCACCGAGGTCCTGGTCCGCCGCGGTCAGGCTCGCGGCATCCGCGGCATTCATAATGGTGTTCCCGTGGAGGTCGAGGCGGATCTGGTCGTGCTTGCCGACGGCGGCCACTCCATGCTCGCCCGCCAGATGGGTTTCTACGAAGAAAACCCCGACTACGTGTTTTACGGTCTGCGCGGTTATTTTGAAAATGTGCGCGGGCTGCACGATGCCATCGAGTTTCACTATCCTGCAGAGTTCTTCATGCCAGCCGGCTATATCTGGAATTTTCCCATGTCCAAAACAAAGGCGAATGTCGGGCTCTTCATCACCGAGGGGGCCCTGGAGAGGAGCGGCATGACCAGTGAGGAGATCCTTTGGTGGTGGCGCGACAATTTTGCCTTGGGCAAAGAGCGGCTCGGTGAGGCGGTTCCGGTCGGCAAACTGAAGGGTTGGCGCCTTCCCTCCGGGAAGCATCAGAAGGTCTACGCAGCGGGGGTTATCGCTGTTGGCGATGCCGGCAATATGATCGAGCCGCTTTACGGCGGGGGCATTCCTCATGCCATGACCGCCGGTGTCTGCGCCGCCAGGGCGGCCAAGGAATGTATCGAAGCGGGTGATTTCTCTGAAGAATTCCTGAAAAGGTATTCTGATTATGTCGATGCCGATCTCGGCAGCGGCTATCAGACTCAGGAATATCTCCGGAAGGTGGTCTTCGGTTCACTGAAGGATATTCGTGAGCTCATTGACTACTCCAAAGAGAATTTTACCGGTATGCGCATGTCAGGCGGCGGTGGCATGATGAAATTCCTGGTCGATCGCCGCGGCTACAAGGGTCCGACGAAGACAGCGTACAGCAAGTAAGCGGCCGTAGCTGGAGAGCTGCGGGTGAGTTATTGAAAGGCCCCTTGGGGGCCTTTCTTCACAGTGCGCCCGGCATGGGTGCAGTCTAACGGGTGCAAGTCCCGAGTGCGGGTTGATCGTGCCAAGCACATAGCCAAGGGCAAGGGTGTCCACCGCGAGGTGGAATCTGAAGGAAGCCGGCGGCAAACTTCCGGCCTGACGAACAGGAATCACATCAGGCATTGTAGGCTGGGTAAGGTTGCCTTACAAACTGAAGCCCTAAACTATCCGGAAGTCCGCGGTGTAAATGTGGCAGGTAGATGGAAGGAAAGACTGCGCTCTTACCCGGGGAGGTCTCACGGACGGGTGGAAACAGAGTATGAAGCCCGGTTGAAACAAGATTTGCCGTGAGAAGTCAGCAGAAGCCATAGTACGCAGGTAGCGCGTTACTTGCGGAAACAGGGTTAAATACTTGGGGTCTAGTTTCTACATCGACAAAGGTGAAGGGCGGCTTAGGATACCTCCCAAAAGCGGCCGCAGCTTCAAGGACAAAGTCCGGGAAATTAGCGGGCGCAGCAACGGTATGGGTGTTGAGTTTAGGAAGAACCGCCTGAACCGGTTAATTCGTGGATGGATGAACTATTTCAAGCTGGCGGATGCCAAAGGCCGGATTCGTAGGTTGGATGAATGGATTAGAAGCCGCATCCGGATGGTTGCCTGGAAAAGGTGGAAGAAGAACGGCACACGTTTTGAAAACCTCAGACGCCTGGGAATCGATGTCGAACAGGCGTGGATGTGGGCAAATACAAGAAAGGGCTACTCTACTGGCGAACCGCCCATAGCCCAATCCTGTCAAGGTCCTTACCCAACAAGAGGCTCAAACTCGCCGGATACCTTGGCTTGATGGAATGCTACCCGGCAAGGTAATGTGTAAACTTTGGAACCGCCGTATACCGAACGGTACGTACGGCGGGGTGGGAGGTCGGCTGCCCAACTAATGGGCAGCCCCCTACCCGATTTTGCGGATTTTAAGGCAAAACGGCGCCAGCCGCTTTCAGTCGTCTTTACTTTTCAGCCAGCCGATCGTCGCTTCGGTGATGCTGTCGATCTCCCCGGAATAGGGCTTTAAATCAATCAGGTGGCTGCCGTCAAGAGCGTCAAGCCCCTGCACCTGCAGGCGGTTTCCATTCCTGTGCAACAGCCGGGCTGCACAAAAAGCGATGGGATTGGGCCGGGCC